>JAJVIP010000003.1 GCA_022072025.1 Elusimicrobiota bacterium | reverse complement strand
TGTCCAATATCACTCCACAAAATGAGCGGATAGTACTACTAGCCACATCCTGTCCGTGTGAGCCCTTGGCGTGAACCTGGTATTGAGTGACTAGGTTGTTAATATCACCAGAGTCAAACTCCACAGGGCAACCCGTGTGCAATATTGAATCACAAATTATTCTTGGCATAGAACCTCCTTAGATTCTTGGGGAGTATGGTCCCCGCTTTTGACTATATGGGTTTCTGCATGGATCACCATATACATTCTTTTTACTACTATAGGGTAGATTACCGTCAGTATACACCATTGGCTTTGGACGGTAAACAATTGGGATGTAGATGCTTGACTTAACGCTATTATCTATAACTGTGCTGATGTTAGCCTTGACGGAGTTATTTATAGATGATGTAGCGACAATGTTTGCTTTAACCATATTCTCATGTGATGGCATGAGGGTAAGGTTGGCGGTGACACTATTATCCTGAGACACGGAAGCTAGAATGTTAGCTTTAGAATCGTTGGTAAATTGCCCCACGGCGAGAATGTTGGCTTTAACTGACTGATCCTTGGTTGGGGTTGTAAGCAGGTTAGCCCTAATATTGTTTGTTTCTGAAACTGAGGCTAGAATATTGGCTTTGACACGATTGTCCTCACTAATTATGTCAAGAATATTGGCTTTAGTCTGGTTATCGAACGATACCCCCGAGAGTATGTTTGCCTTAACATCATTAGTAAACTGCCCCGTAGTAACAATGCTTGCCTTAACACTGTTTTCCTTAGAGAGAGGGGTGAGAAGGTTAGACTTGACATGATTTTCTACAGAGTATGTAACTACAATACTTGCTTTTACTGAGTTGTCGTTGGAGTTGGTCGCCAAAATATTAGCCTTGGTGTTGTTGTCATTTGATGGCACGGCGAGGATATTGGCCTTAACCTGGTTATCAGATTGCCCTACAGCAAAGATATTGGCCTTAACACTGTTTTCCTTAGTCTCTATAGAGAGAATATTAGATTTAGAACTGTTCTCGCTGGTGTATGTCTGGAGGATATTAGCTTTAGTCTCATTTGGTTGCTGGCCTAGTGCCAAGATATTGGCCTTAACCGAACTGTCTTTGGCAACGCTGGCGAGGAGATTCCCCAGTACCGAGTTATCGTTGGTAGGAGTAATTACAATAGATGCCTTGACCGAGTTATCGGCGGAGTACTGTTGAAGGATATTAGCTTTAACATCGTTGTCTTTATTGGAGGCAACCGCTACGGCAATATTTGCCTTAACATCATTGTCTTGAGAGACGGTTTCTATAATATTAGCTTTAGTCTGGTTGGCGGAGGACTCAAGTTTTACAATATTAGCCTTGGTATTATTATCAAGTGCGACACTAGCTAGAATATTAGATTTTGTAGAGTTATCGACGGAGTACTGAGCCAAGATGTTGGATTTAGCTTGAGAGTCATAAGTTACTACGGCTAAAATATTAGCCTTGACATCGTTGGCGTTCTGTCCCAACGATAGAATATTGGCCTTAGATGATTGATCCTTCGAAATGGTAGCTAGGAGATTAGATTTAGTTTGGTTTTCTTGGGAGGAGATAGCCAGAATATTTGCTTTGACTGAGTTGTTAGATGTATATCCAGCTAGGATGTTGGCTTTAGTGCTATTGTCTTGAATATAAGTACTAACAATATTAGCTTTAGCTTGGTTACTATCAGAAACTTCCGCCACAATATTCGCCTTGGATTGGTTGGATTGGGAGATAGTCTCTACAATGTTGGATTTAGTCTGGTTGCCCGTGCTTACACCAGCCAGAATATTGGCCTTGACATCATTTGGTTGTTGACCAACAGAAACTATGTTTGCTTTAGACGACTGATCCTTGGTCACTACTGCAAGAATATTGGACTTAACTGAGTTGTCGGCGAGCCCCAACCAGTAAAGATTAGCTTTTACATATTGCCCAGGGGGACCAGCAATGTTTGAAAGTACTGAGTTATCTTTTGTAACCGAGACTGCGGCCGCTACAATGTCTGCTTTTACAGAGTTGTTGTTGGAGAGAGTAGAAACAATATTGTTCTTAACCGAGTTATCTGCTGAATATGTAACAACAATATTAGACTTAGAATAGCTGTCTTGGTTATATGTGGAGAGGATATTCCCCTTAGCTTGGTTGCCTATAATATTATCAGTTACTAAGATATTAGCTTTAACTGAGTTGTTGTCTGATACAACTGAAAGAATATCAGCCCTAGCTTGGTTTGATTGAGAATATGTGGAGATGATATTTGACTTAACCGAGTTGGGAGATTGCCCTTCAGATACAATATTGCTTTTTGAGCTGTTATCTTTGGTAACTCCAGCTAATATATTAGCTTTGACCGAGTTGTCTTGTGCTTGGAGTAGATAAATATTGGCCTTAACTGATGATCCAGGTATTGAGGCATCACCATAGACATAAAACAGAGTATCGGCGGCATCCATTCCAACCCACGCTCCCATAAAATATACGCACCAGTTACCATCATGAGAAACGGTTAGGGTGTCAACATATATATCTATTGTTCCTGATCCAGCATATTCGCAGACCACGGCATAATGAGTCCCATTTTCTAGGGTTATTTTATTCGCTCCAGTGAAGGTAAAGGTGGTTAAGCTTATACTCTCTGTGGGGATTGTCTCTACGTCAACCCCATCAGATGTTGCCAATAGGGTATCTGGAACGGCATCTACTCCATAGGTTCCAGTAATAGAATAAATTTTTGCATATACATTACCAGATGTAAAAAGTGCGCCCTTAAGATAAAACTTCGCAGTATCTAGGGTTGAACCATTACCAGTGAATGTTTGTCCTATGGCCGTGCCATCTCCCCCCGCGCCAAATGCAGCTGGCTCTGACCCAGCAACATCATAACTATCTATCACTCCACCACTTGGTAAATAACCAGAATAATAGGTTTGAACTATGTTTGCTTTAACTGAGTTAGCCTTACTATAAGCTATGGGTTGATAAAGTATCCCAGGAGGATAGCCATATTGTGGTGGGAATGGTTGTGATCTACCTAATCGTGCCATAAATCCAAAAAAGACAGCTTAAAAGCTGCCTGTCCATTTACTACTAACAGGGCTTGTATTCCCCTAGCTTATGGATAAGCCTAAACACATTATACTATAGGATATGAAAATTACCAATAATGGCTACGATTAATAGCTTGATAGACAAGAATAGACTTCACAAAGGTAATAATTTGTGATAACTCAGCGGCACTTAATAATAATGGTTGATATGTCCACGACATAAATATTTCTTATGCAACCTGTCTAATAGACCAGTTCACAGTTATTGTCCCAGCTAGGGCGTCACATGTAATGTCCCACCCATGCAATAAAATTAATGATGGCGATACCCAGATTGGCTCAGATTGAGCCCCCGTAAGGATAGACTGATAAATTATTCTTTGGGTGTCACCACTGCGAACCTTCTCATATATTCTAATTTGTAGTTGGTCGCCTGCGATCATATCTGATACATCCAAGAAAATCTGAAAAACCCCATCGTCAGTCAGTGGGGTGGCGGTTGAATATGCTTCACCATTAGTAGATGCGTCTGCGAGTGACCATTCTGTAGTGTCAACTGCCTTGGTGCCAGTTCTTAATTCTGCTATTGCCATATTTAACCTCCTATGCCGATTGCTACGGCGTTATATCCAGTGTCGGGAGCATTAAGACATCTCCCCCTTATATACATTGTTGAACCAGCTGGAACTGGTGCATAACATTCAAAAAAGTTGGTGTTACCATTTAATATAGAACCAGTTTGCTCAGAAGTTGTCCCTTGGTGCATACGCTCCATAATAATGTGTTTATTAGATCCATCCCCATAAGCTAATTCAATATAGGTGTACTCAGCTGTGATGGTGCCATTATCTACCTGATAGGCGATATTCCACCACCAAAGAGGATTAGTTGTTGTGCCCAAAGATGTCCACGACCCATTTGCTGCGTTTCCTGGGGTGAATGACACGCCATTAGAATTTGTAATTGTGCCAATAGTTTCTGAAAAAGAACCAGTGGGGAACATTTCTGGTCTACTTGCTTGACCATATAATTTAATCCCAACTCTCGAAGCGGTAGCAGTGCCGTGAGATCCCTGTATTCTTGCTGCTATAGCTGTTCCTGCCTTGATAAATATTGGAAAGAAGAATTGATGTCCACCCGCTGCGGTTATTGGACCAGCCGATCCACATACAATGTTTGAGATGATAGCAGAGTATGATGTGCCCCCCGCAGGATCAGTACCTATATCAAGTAAAAAGTTTTTACCCGTAGTTGGCGTTGCTACGGCGTTGGAATGTATCCATAAGAAAAATCCATATGTATCTTGTGTTAAGTTAGTATCAGATATTATTTCAGTCCACGATCCTTCGGCATTAGAAATTCCAGGAGTAACAGATGTCCCAGGCGTGGCACTAGGATTAGCTCCAAAATTATCTAATGTCCAGAAGTGGGTCGCTTCATTTGGTGTATATAACATAGTTATTATTGTAGCACATAATAAAAAAGCCGACTATGATTGATAGCCTCTATTTTGAGCCCCCTCAGTCCCAGCTATTTTCCAATCATAGTTATATCCACAATAGTAGGTGGTTTTTATATTAGATTTACTTGTGGAGCTTGGAAAACTTAGGGAATATTCCACATGTAACATTGCGGAGGAATATGGTTGACCATTATATGAAATAAACCTTGCAACCAGAGTTGTATCTGATAAACAATCAACAATGAAGGATATATTATTACCACTACTCCACCCCGCACGATCAATAACTTCTTGTACAATTGTTTTAATATCGGGCGTTGATGTTATCGCCATGTGGGTGGAGCTGGAGATGGGCCAGTTAGTAGAGGCGGTTGTGAGCGTTCTATTAGAAATATCGCTATTTGTGGTCGTGAATGTAGATGAACTATCTGCATCTTCTCCATAAATTATAGGGGTTACTTCCGTTCCAGAAAGATCTGAGTCGCCAGCAAACCTGAGATATGCACTTTGTATTGTCGCCCCCTTCGGGATTGTAATATTCTGAAAGCGTAATCCAATATATTGTGATGTTCCCCCATCAGCTGGGATTTCATAATCACTAGATGTCAAAGACACATTATTTGTATCTTTATATTGTTCTGCATCATCAGTTGATTCTGTTATTTGGCGATACAATGATGTATAGGGATATGTTTTTGTATTTAATGTTGGTCCAGTGACCCAGGTTGGGTTATTATATAAATCAATATCTTCCCCTGGAGTTGCATCATTATCAACCGTAGTCCCTGACCCCTCAGTAAAATTACAATTTATGATCAAACCACTTTCATTGGCGGGAGTTAGAATCTTATCATAATTGTAGTAAATCTCCCCGCCAGTTAATTTTCGATTCCATACGCGGACAAATCCCCCAATATATCCGTTAAGATATTCTGCCACCCTACCATCCCTGGCTATATTAAGATTAAATCCTGTTGAGTCTTGTATTGTTCCAGTAGCAGTTGACTGTAAATCATAAAAACTATTTTCAACGCCGCCGACAAACACACTAGTTTTTAAGAGTGTGTGGTCATAAACCAGTGCTAAATATTTCCATGTATCCACTACAAACCTACTACTTGATTCATAACCATCAGCATCACTGCCCGAAAAGTTGACTGAAAAGTTAAATCCTTCATTTCCCGTCCCATTTTCAGTTGTAACTTTAGAAAATCTGTTTACCCCATCATCAATAACAAAATATGGAGAATAGGCGACTGAGCTGGAACTATTTTTTACCCACATTTCCACAGTATGATCCGTTAGACCATCTAGTCCTGAAAAGTTATCAACACGACCATATTGGGTGGAGCCATTAAACTGAATGGCGTTTGTAGCCATTGGACCTCCTTACATTTCAAAGAGGATGTAACAATAGGCATTTACCGCAGTCCCCGCAGTTACGCGGATCTTAAGATAGTGTAGAGCAAATACTTGTGGCTCTTGTCCGAGTGGGAACTGTTTAATATATTGATTAGTTGGGGCAACAAATTGGACATCAAAAATTCTTCCACCCTCTCCAGCATTTTCAGAAGAAGAAGAATACCCAGTAGCAGATGTTCCGAGAGTAAGGGCAGGATCTGGGGAATAGTAGTTGTCAAACTTAATAATGTCTTGAGCGTTTGCGGCGGTGACTGTTGAGGGTGCGGCCATCTCTATTAGTTCGCATTTAATTGGAGTGGCGGCAGCAGAACCATCAAAAGAGATTCCCCACTCTCTCACTTTAATACTAGACATTCCATTGGCTCCCCCAGCCTGACCAGTCTGACTAGACTTAATTTGTAGCATTGTTTTTGTAGATGTTCCAGTTGTTACTGCGGCAAATGGAGTGGCACCAAAGGGTCTTGTTCCGTTTGCAAAAAGATATAACGCCATAGATTCCTCCTAAAAGAAGCTGATTACACTACAAATATACTATAGGTCTTAAACAAATACAATAGCCCCGTTGGGGTAAAGGTAAACTATCTTTTCTACTGTTCTACCTCCGAATTTTCTCTTCCATCCACAGTAGTATATAGCTGATTCTCCCCAATCTCCCTTGAATATGCGACGGCCAAAAATTGGGAAATAAGGTAGCTCTGCTAAAATTTCTCTTGGTGGGTCAGCCTGAAATTGGTGTCCCTCGACATTGTGAGTTAGCGATCCCCCACCCTCTTCTCCTGGCTGGATTCTGACGCCGTTTAAAGAGAACTCTCCAGTCTCAAAGTTTACCGCTAAGAAGGTCCCCTCATCAGTTGTAATTGCATAGGACGACCAAGGGCTATTATTAAATGGTGGTAAGGCATGAGAGTGGTCTTTAATGAGATTCCACGACTTATCATGACTTTCTATGATCTGACCGTCTTTAGTAATAATACGAAAACCAATGTGCATAAATTTATTATACCCTATAATTCAGATACTCTTCAATCGAAGGATTAGTCGCAAGCTTATCCATGAGCTTGATAAATGTTTGTCGACTAGCATTGGCATTACCCCACATGTCTATCTGATCATAGGTTGAGCGAGCTCCGAGATGTCTTATGCCTAGGGGGAATAGCTCCCAGTTCCACCCATACTTTTCTAGTCGTACACAGAATTCCACATCCTCTAGATATGGAGTGTTAAAAGCCTTATGGAAACACCCATATTGCTCCATAAATTCTCTCGGGGAGAATACACACCAGCCATTTAAGTACGGGAGGATTTTATCTTCCCACATTGCCGCTGGTTGGTCGGACACAATCTCTGGACCAAGAATTGTTTTGGGTTTAGTTTCGGCATAATCAACCATTTTCTTCAACCATAATGGGTCGTCTATTATGACATCATTATTAATGAAACAAACATAATCACCCTTAGCATACTCAAATCCATAGTTATTTCCCCCCGACCACCCCCGATTCTCATTAAGTTTAAGAACAGTTACATTGGGGGTACCCCAGAATTTCTTAGAAAGATAGTCATATGTCCCATCTTCGGAGCCGTTATCCACAAAGATAAGTTCGTATTCTATGTCTTGAGTCTTAAGTATTTCTGGAATAAAGGGAATGGTGACATCTTCTAGATGGTTCCAGCAGAGGGTAATAATACTAGCTTTCATAGAGTTCCTTTCGTACATAGTAATTTTCAGCGCCCAAAAACGGCTTTAGTATCTCGGGGATATTAAACGAAGACTCTCTCTTTAATAAAAACTCTTCTGGATTATTTTCTTCTAATCTTTTTTTGTACTCATTTGAGTTAGATTGATATAGTTTATTATCTTTATATATAGTTCCATGATTAACAATCTTAGTATAGTTGTTTCTCCACCCGATAGATCCACTATGGAAAATAGGGGCTGGCAATTCTACACTTAGGTATGGCATCTGCCCAAACCAAGTCCACCCATCCGCCTCAGACTCTACTCTGGGATCGTTCTTAAACATTCTCACTGCCCAGTCGTAGTTATGTCCGCGGAATTGGAAATTCCCGACCACATGATCAAAGGGGAAATTAAATAGCCCAACTAAGGGATAAGACTTTGGTAAGGATACTGCGAGCTTAATACTCTCGCTATCCCAGATTTCGTCAGCCTGAACGCAGAGGATGGTATCCCCATTGCAATATCTTTTAGAGATTGTTTGGATCTCACCAATTTTCTCACCTTGTTTACCAGAAAAGTCCCATGGATGGATCTTAATCTTGAGCTTATCCATGTGTTTATTTAGTAGTCCACATAGAGCATCTAGTGTCTTATCGGTGGACTCACACTCTACCACTACCATCTCGTCTACATAATCAATCACAGAAAGAATAGCCTCAATAAATGGGTATCCCAGAGTTAGACCATTTTTAAGAACCATTAATCCACTTATCATAATTTTTCGATAGCTAGTTGATAATCTTTATATATAATTTTATATTCACCCATGTGATTGACTAAAAATTCATTAATTGCTTCATGGGGGCGTGCGGACGAACTGATCTCTTCGCCCATCTTCCACATATAATCATCAAAGAGGATTACTCCCCCCGACTTACATAAGCGGAGCGCCTCTTCAGCATCTATAATTACATTTTGAGCTAGGTGAGAACCATCAACAAAGATAAAATCAAACTGGTTTGTAAGTTTTAGCAACTCTTCTTCAGACTTACCCCTAATAGTAGTCACCTTATAATTATCTTGGTTCTTAAATATGTTTTGATGGTATCTTTTTTCTACAAGCGATAGGGGTGGAGTAGCCCCATTAGTAAGATAGGTTTCTGTGCTTATCCATGGGTCAATATCTACTATATTGGCTTTTGGATTAGTTAAAATATGGTGTAGCAACCAGAGAGTAAATCTACCCTCATAGGCTCCAATTTGTAAGAATTTAACTTCCTTATCCTTATATCTTTCTAAGAGATTAATTGCCTTACTATCACTACTGGTTTCAAAGTCCCAGACAAATGAGAATTCATATGGATCTTTCCATGACGATGGGAGTGTTTTAGATATTTCTTCCACTACATTGATGATCTTTTGGGCAGCATGGTCCCATGTCCAGTTATTTTTAACCCATTCTGATGCCAGTTTTCCCTTCTCCCTAGCCTCGTCCTGGTGTTCATAAATATGTCTCATCCAGTACATGAGCTCGGCGGGGTCAATGTTAGCCATAAATCCCTGTTGTTCGGGGCGGAAGTAGCGATAACTAATGTCTATTGGGTCAATGGGATAGTTGTATCTCTCGTCACATAAATCAGAAGCTCCCAGCCAATTTGTTAGTACTGTGGGGAGTCCAGTTGCCATTGCCTCAACTATGGGCATACCAAATCCCTCTCCCCTGGTTGGGAAGAGAAAACAGTCTGCCATACCATAAAGTTTTTGGAGCTCATCAGGAGTTAGGTAGTGATCTATTGTGCGGATACGCTTATCTATAGGATTTTGGTACCCAAAATGTGGGCAAGTATTTTTGATTAGGAATCGGACTGGTTCGTCGGGTTCAAACTCAGACATAAAGGCCTGTACCATTGTGTCCCAGTTTTTACGCTCATCCATCCACCCTACGGTCAGGAAAGTAAATATATCTCTCTTCGGGCGATCAATATATTTATGCTCTTCTGGATCATACCCCTCTGGGATTACCGTAATTGGTTTAGTTACTTTATACTTCTGAAATATCGGGACAAGTTGGGCAGAGGGAACAAAAATATGATCCATCTCATTACAAAAATTCACCCATTTTTTACCTATATGGTTATTCTCAATCATCGACCAACCAATTTTGTAATCGTTGTGGATGTTTTTAAACCAGTTGGGAGTAGATTGAATAATCCCAATTTTTTCTAAAGTAAATGGTTTCAGGAGAACATCCTTTTGAGCTTGGGTATAATTAACCATATGCTCTGGATCAGAACATATTTTTCTTTCCCACTCCACGCTTATCCCCCCGTTGGTAAGTTTTTCTAGAGACTCCATTAAGTGGATATTAGCTTTGCCATAGCCAGAGTTATCATCTGTCCAGCCAGAGAAGTTAAACCTTAAAGGGGTCATAGTCATAATCCTCTAAATTATAAAAATTCTGAGCTCTACCCATGATTTTAAGGGAGAAAAAATGGGCGGCACTGGCGGGCACAATCCTAGCCCCCTTGCCGTCTATTTCAAATACAAACGGCTTAGTACACTCACTTAGTGGTTTTACTGGCTTTTTTGACCGCTTTCTTTCGCTTGGCATTTTTCTCCTCAACCTTAGCTTCTATTATTGGTGATTCCTCTGGGACAACTGGGAGTTGGTTTGCCTGCATTTGTTCTTGTTTCATGATTGGGATCTGTAGGCTTACTGGCCAGACATGGTGTTTTTTGGTTGCGATAGCGAGGATGTTATAACCAAAACCTTCATGATTTTCATGTTCTTTCCAGTTACCAAAGTTCCCTTCAGTGGTGTGGATTTCAATATCTCCAAGTCCCTCGACTCTACTAAGGAGTCCACCGAGAGATTCTGGAGTAAACCCAGCCTTATGGAAGTCTGTATAAGCTTCGCGGAGATCTCCTTTTTGGGCGGAGTAATACATAAACATGGATCGTTCAGCGACATCTCCGTCTTCTACATTGTTAAGAATGTTACGAGATGCCCACTTTAAGTTTGGAACAATAATCTTTAACTTGCCCCCCACCTTTAGTATTCTCTCCCATTCTCTGAGTACTGAGACAGTCTCTCTGAATGAGAAGTGTTCGAGTAGGTGTGATGAGTACACTACATCGGCAAACTCGTCTTCTAGGGGGATCTGGCGAGCATCAGCGATAATATCTGGGTTGACTCTCTCATCTAGATCAATGCGGATTGGGTCACCTTCTGGGAGGAAGTAGTTTGCACTACCACACCCAATATCCACAACAACCTGCTTATCTCTTTCCATTTTCCCAACATAGCGAGGAAGGGCTTGTGGCATATCTGGTTGTAGTCCCCACACTTTTCCAGTTCGCTTGTCTTGATGCCAACATTGGATAGAACAATCGATCCAAAGTTTATGACCAGCTTCTTTCATCTTAGAGAAGAAGAAGAGGTCTTCGGTGGTAGCCCCATCTCTCCGCTTATTTTTGAATAACTCTGGATTAATCGCCCCGCCCTGTACCTCGGAAATTTCCTTAGCAGTTTGTTTGAGTTGTTTTTCAATCTCGGCAACGATCTCTGGGTTAGCATTATCTCCCTTAAGGAGTTCCTCCCCGAGACGATCTGTTAGTCCCCATTTTTGAAGATCTAGTTGCCCGCGGGGATCTTCAAAGTAGTAGTTGCAAGAGAACCATGGCTTGGGCATACTCTTAAAGACATTAATATCTACAAATAGACATCCTGCCCCAGCAGCATCCGCCTCAATAAGATCTGTATTTTTCCAATCCCAATAACTCCCCTCTAAATTACCTCTAAAGACTAGTGGTACAGAAGGATCTGATTTAGACCAGTAAACACCAGATATTACCTTATACTTTGGATCAGATCTCCAAAGCTTAATCATTTTCATGAGAGCATCACCAGGTGGGATGGTGTCGTCATCTACAAAGAGAATCCATTGACAGTTGTTTTTAATAGCTTGTTCTACAAGTCTTTCCTTAGCAATATCTACGCGGTAGTTCTTGATTTCAAGGCGTAACACCGTAACTCCCAATCCTCCTCCCAACCCAGCCATTGCGTTAGACCAATCGTGTGTAACATTACTAATAGTTCCGTTTCCTGGATCTAGCACTGGGACTGCTATTGCCCCGAAGTATGATCTGAAAGTCCCATTTAATCCTGACATATTTGCTCCTTATTTTGTAGCGTCTACATAAATATTGCGACAACCATTAACTTCATTAAAGTAGGCAACTTTTATAAATCTAAAGCCAGCTTGTCCCAAAAGAGTAAACAGTCTTTTGGGGGTCCAACCAGATTTATGAAATTGACCAGGTTGCCATTGACTCCCGTATACACGAGTCAAAGTATAATCATCTTCTGGATCTTTCAGGAACCTTTCACAAAGATTAATCATATCTGGGACATTGATAATCAAGTTTCCCCCAGTTTTTATAACCCGAAAAGCCTCATCAAAAAATTGAACAGCCTCTCTAACCGAGAAGTGTTCTACTGTTTGATAACAGATAATCTGAGCAACCGAGTCGTCATTCAACGGTAAATCCGTAGCGTTCCATGGAGCATCGGCGTGTTTATCGAACGGATCTACATTGATAAAATTGGGTTTAATGTCATTCCCACATCCAATATTTAATCTAATACCAGGAACCAGTTGTTTTGGATCATTAAAGTTAATATCAAAAGAAGTGTTTTTGTCTGGTGCAATACCCTCTTGTCCAAGCCCGAGATCTTTTACTCCATCCACAATCTTTACTTCTTCTTTCTTCGCCATATTAATTCCTTATTAATTTATATAAGACATTATATATAAACAAAAGGGGGGTGTCAACTAGTTGGGATACCATTCTTTTATAATTGGTTCCCACTGCTCGTATGTTAATTTGTCTTTATAGCGACGAGTCTGTCTGTCTGAGTTTATTTCACAAGCATTCTTGATCATAATCTTCATTTGTTCTTGTGTGCGCAATCTTTGACCCCTTCCTCGTGCCCTGCTTTTATCTCCAAGTCTATCTGGATTGGAGGTATTAATCCAATATTCCAACACCTTAATAAAGGCTTCGCATTTTTTTCTTTTTAAAACTAGATATGGGAGAACTTTTTTGGCAACATCTAGGGAGTCTTTTCCAGATGTAGTTTGCCATGCCGAGACTGGATATGGGCTTCTCCCCCTAGTGTATATTTTGCCAATTCTAGTATTTTCTAATATATATTCTAGTTCTTCGACCCTATCTGCTCTAGCAGTAACGGCTACCTGTGGGGTAACACAAATTCTTCTAGTTTTAGAATTATGTTGTCTAGATAGGCTAATGCTAAAACAGCCATCACCGTCAATCATCCCCCCCAACCAATTCCAAAAATTAAAATCTTGTGCTATAGGACTTAACATAATACCTCCAACCATTAATTTAGTTGGAGGTATTATATATTAAGATTTGTAAAATGTCAAACCCTAACTTTCGTCATAAACCCATGTGAATCCGCCGTATGGAGTATCTCCACCTGGAGCAGATGCGTTGGTTGTCAATTGAACACGGAGGAATGTTGGTCCGTATCCAGATGCGTTTCCAAGAGTAAGTGATCCGAGTGCGATAGCTTGGTTAGTAGCTGATCCTGTTGGAACGGCTACATTTGAAGCTCCACCATCAGTTGCTGCTGTTGAGGACGCCGTAGACTGTGTATATCCAGCTGCACTTGTACCAACGGCGTTATAAGTTGTAGATGTCCAGGTTGTGGACATATAGAAACGAATATTACTAAAGGTGTTAGTAGCAGTAGATGAGAAATAAGGTCTAGCGTGGAAAGCAAATGAGTTTTGTCCAGCGGGGATGTTTGATCCTGCTGTGTTATAGTCATTAGTTCCTTGATTTGTTGCTTGTTTAAGGTACCAAAGTGAACCTGTCGCTCCAAGTAGAGAAATAGATCCAGTCCCTGTACCGTAACTTTGGGCAACGCTAAATGTTGCTGGCATATTTTCACCTCCTTTCGAGGTAGTTGATAATAAAAATTATTCCTGTTCTTGATCTAAATCTATAACTTTTTGTACATCTTCTGGTGCGGCCTCACCAAAGGCAATTCCATCTGGACCAGTACATCTGGTAACAAGCCCGCTATCTATCATCTCTTGTCCCTCGGCGGGACCAACCTCTACCACTGAGTGGAGGGGATTCCCCATGTATTCTTGATTAAATCGAACCCACATATGTTTCTCCTATAAAAAAACCACCACAAAAGCGGTGGTTAATGAGAAGTGTATTTCTCTTGAGCCTGGATGCTCTTAATAAACCCTATAGTTAATTATATCACAGTTCTAAGAATATTAATATTTTACAAATCCTAAGGTCGTCGTACCAGACACAGTAGTTACCATAACTCGGGTATTGACAAAGAAGTTTATCTTTTCTCCAGGA
This sequence comes from Elusimicrobiota bacterium, assembly GCA_022072025.1. Lineage (NCBI taxonomy): Bacteria > Pseudomonadati > Elusimicrobiota > Elusimicrobiota bacterium. The sequence goes on along the minus strand of JAJVIP010000003.1, from coordinate 89,954 downwards.
TCAAGCCTATAACCACCAAGGTTGGCGGTAGTAATATAACAGGGAATCTCTCCCTGATTCTTAAGCTGAACAGTTCCAGGAGTAAAGCCGTTAAATAGTTCTATGGTTCCCCGAACTGGAATTTCACTAATAATTGTTTCATAGACGGACTCTCTGACATATTCTGGTAGATACTTACGAAAACTTTCAAAGAACCCATTCATTAAGTCTCTATCAAACATGTTACCTCCCATCCCAAACCTCTTCACCACTAGTAATAAATGGTTTTACAAAACAACGACAGTGACTATGTTGGGGCGGGGCAACAGCTCCGCTAGGGAAAACTTCTCCTGTAGCCACTTTACCAGCCTCTTCATTCGCCATACATAGTGGGCAAACCATTTCATCTCTGGCTGTGACCCAGGTTGTATATTTAACTCCAGATTCCTTATAAACCATCATTTCCATCTCTCCCATCATTTCAGTGGCTTCGTTTTCAGAAATCAAATCTGCTCTGGCTTGGGCGGTTTTTCTTGCCGTATTGCGAATTAATTCGGCGATTTCTACATGAGACAACCCATCTCTCAACCCCTCTTGCATGGTTCTGGCCACCCAGTTTTTAGTGGTTTCATCTAGTTGGTTAGCCAGTGGAGATGCCTTTGCTTTAATCGTTGCAATAATATTGTCTTTTTCCAAAGAGAACTTTTGGTCAGCCCCCATCTTATCAATGGCAATTTGTCCGCCAGTATTAGCTGCCCATAGGTGGTAATTTTGGATCTCTGCCTCGTCAATAATCGCCAATAGTGGGATCCAGAGATTATCTATTTCTGGCAAGAGAAGGTTATCAGTCAACTCACGAACCGCCTTAGAAACTCCAATAACCCTATTAACTTGTTCTACTTTGGCAAAATGTAAAAGTTGTCTTTCAATCCCCGATCGGATGAGCTTATTAAAGGCAGCAACTTCTTCTCCTCCGAGAGCTGTATGCCAAGCAATGTTCAGTCTAACTTTATAGAAGAAGGCTTCTATAGAGTCCTTAACCTTCTGGATTTTCATTTGTTGATACCCTCACGATGTCTTCATAAAGATCCACCATGGCCTTTATAACTTTGTTTTCGTGAGTAATAAATGGATCAAAGAGTTGGTCTACCGACTCTTTGTCTTTTGCCGATGCCAACCCAGCTTTTATAATTGACTGAGTACGCATATCAACAATATCTGTTGTAAAGTCGCGGTAGTCACGACCATTTTTAAGATCGTTGATAGAGGCTCTTTTCCACTTTTTTAACTCTTCGACAACTTCTGGTTGATCAAGATTAAGACCAGCTACTTTAGTTTTTTGCTCTGGCTGTTTCTTTTGTTCTGGAACGGTATTTTCTGGAGTACCATTTTTACCATTTGGGTTTGTTCCAGGCTTAGGAATAAATGGATTAGTTCCTTTTTCGGACATCTCTACAAAGTCTTTTGCCATAACTGGCCCAACTGGGGTCATAATATACTGGCCAAGACCGATTGGATCATATCCCTCCGCGATTCTCCACTCGTCAACCGAGACTGCCCCAGTTCCCACTAGTGCCTTAAAGACATCAGCCTCTTCTTTCTTATTGGTTGGATTAAGGTTTGTCCATACTAGTTGGAGTTCTGGGTGTTTAAGATCTTGTTGGATAATCTTGTCAAAGATTTCTTTAAAGAAAGCGGCTGTTGGGATGGCTCCCCGTTCCTTACCAATCTCCCATTCTGCCTCAGTTGCTCCCTTACCACGATCAAATTGGAATCCGATAGCCTGTGGGGGGACAGCCATAACAGAGCAGGTATTAAGAAGAAGCCATTTTTCAAAGCGTTCAAACTGCATTTCTTCTTGCTTTTTAGTGGCTGTGTATTTCATCCCCTCTGGAAGGAACTTAATCTTACGCTGGAATTTTGGATTACCAGAGAAGAGAGAGTCCCATGCCTCCTGCCAAGCTTTGAGTTGATCTGGATCACTGGCAATATCTTTTGGAAGTTCTACAAACCCCTCGGGGATATTCCCCTCAGTAAGATAGGATAAGTTATAAGAACTTAGTTTAAGGGCTGTAGTAACGGTCACAATGAGGGTTTCAACCAAACTAAGCCCATAAGGACTATTGGTTCTGGGGTTCGCCATTTTATAGATCATTTCATCTAATGAAAGATCTGTGTGAACCATTCCATTTATTTTTTGAACATAGGCTGGATCTGGGGGTAATGGGGTAGTACCATCATCATTCAAAACAAGTTCGATGGTAGCGGCATCAACTGGCAAGTACCCAAAGAGTCCCCCGCCCCGATTTCTCCGCTTATATATTGCAACGGTGTCCAGCACATATAAGTCTTCCATTATTCTATCAATAAACTCTCTGAAAGAAGTATTGTTATCTCCCATTGGATATTTAAGAAAATCTTTAACGGCGTTAATTCCGCCCTTCATTTTCTCTTTTTCATCTTGTTTGACTACTTCTACTGGAGAAATATCCCAACTAAGAGAGGTCATTTGGGATTTGCGGTAATTAATACACGATCTTAAGATCGGATAGAATTTAGCAAAGTCGCGCAGGGTTTGAACAGGAACACCCCTAGGGATTAATCTAGAGTCCTTGCTTCCATAACCCATGCCAGAAATAGGGGTAGAATTAGCCATCGCCAACCCCTTAAGAATATTTTGACTAGCACTAACTGATAACTGTTCAGATACTCTAGCTTTTACTTTATCTTCAATAATAGGACTAACTAATCTGTTGAGTAAATTATCCCAAACTCCCATATTTCTCCTTTAAGACAAACGCGATCCGTTGACGCGTATCCAATCCACAAGATTGGGTGTGAGTCCTTCTTCTGGCTCACGGTAGTAGTCTAGTAATGCCTGAGAGGACTTAATTCCTATTTGAGCCATTCTTGCGTAGTTCATGGCATGTAGATAGTGATCTGCCTTTTTTTCTACCCACCGAGCAGTTTCAATACCAGTCCGCTTATTTTTTTCTGTAATGCGAACAGATGATCTTAGCTGATCGTAGAATGATTCTACCGAATTAATATTCCCAGGGAGCTCAATCCTTTCATTTTGTATATCACTTATAAGATAGTCCAAACTGATTGTTCTGTCAACATCAAGTTCTCTTTTTACATCGTCCCAATTAAAATAGTTTTTAACCGAAAAGATCATATTGGGGTAGTTAGAGGCATAAACCCTCTTCCCATACTTCTCAATAAGTTTTGCTACCATGGTAGTTTGAGGTTTTTTATCTATTACCAGGCGATTAACTCCATATGTTTCCATCACAGATTCAACTGAATTTTGTGGTCCGAAGAAGCTATTTACCACCCCCGCCCACACAACCCTCAGTAAAGAATTCCCCCTTCTTTGGACAACAACCATATGATGTTTAGTGTTCCCAACATCGCACCCAGCAAAGGTATTATGTTTAGTATTATAGGGTATATTATAATCCCTGCGACACTTTTCAAGATCACTTAATTGTAAGCTCTGCCCCTTAATTTCATATGGAATCCCGATGTCCTGGTTAAAGAACTGTTGTAACTCTGAAAATCCATTTAGGTTTGCATTTTTATACTTTCTTACAATCTGATCAACATCAACCATTGGATTATAAAGACCATTAACTTTATATCCATGAACCTCAGTTCTCTCTGGTTTAAGTGCCCTCCACCTCCCGTCCCCGAGTCTATCGATTTCTTTCAGACATCCTTTGCAAAAACAAATACTTTTATCAAAGTTAATGTTTTCAAAAATATCTAGTTCCTGCCACAACCCACAAGCCTTACATTCTATTTCCCAAATTCTTTGGTCGCTGTCTAAGTATGATTTGTGAATTCCCATATCTGGGAGAGTAGGGGTTGAAATTTCCCTGCGCCACTTAAGATCTGATCCAAGCATACGCTTATCAATGTAGGGGATACTATCATCACTAAAGCGGTCGCGCTCATCCAGAACCACCATATCAGCATCAACCGAGATTATCTGCTTCTCATTTTGAGATCCACGAAAATAGATAAATCCCTTACCAATTTTCTTGAGCCCCAACTTATGAATTTTTTCATCCACTTCTTCAGTTCTAGACTTTAGATATTCGGATGTGTTAATAACTGGGTTGACACGAGCTTGTACAAAGTCCTGGAGCTGGATTTGGGCGGGGAAAGTATAGAGGGTAACTTTATCTAGCTGGTCAGCAACCCAAGTGGCCTCAGAAATACCCCGTTCAGAAAGACCCATCTGGGCTGACTTTGTAAAAACAAGACTCTTAAACTGATCCTGGTAGACCATTTTAAGATAATGTCTATTGTCGAAGGTGAGGGGCTTCCCCCTAGCATTAAGCCAAACTGCTCTTACCCAAGTCCAGTAATCAGACAGTTTCTCCTTCTTCAACTTTTGACGAGCCATTAACAACAGTTGCTTCTCCAATGATTCCAGCTCTGTGTTCCCTAAGCTCGGCAATAAGTTTGAGAATTCCTTCATAATCCATTCCTTCCAGGAGCTTGTCTAGGTTTGTTTTTGGACCAATATTAATTTGAGTAAGACTGGTTGGTCTTGCTGCGTCCATTCCTAGAGCCTTTCGCTCCGTTTCCATTCCAGATACAATTAATTTTCTAGCTTCTTCTACATCTTTGGGGTTTAGTGTTTTTAGAGAGGCAGTCCCCTTCAACTGCATAAACCTAGCGAGGCGAGCCTGTCTATCTCTAACCTCATTTAAATCGTGGGCTTCCCCATTAATTAAATGTTGTTTAGATCTTTCCAGAGCCTTCTTTTTGATCTCATCTTTTTCAGCCCTCCATCCAGTGGTTTGGTTTAACCAACTCACTGGTCGCATACCCTTAAATTTAAGATAGTCTGATACTGTGTCATACTCACTTGCCAAAAACTCTTTTTTGAGAGCTGGCCAATCATGAGTTTTCTTTGTAGGTAGCCTATGTCCTGGTTTCATCTGTTTTAACTCCAGCATTTATTAATTCCATTAGGACGGCAGTTTTATCCTTGCCCATAAAATATTTGTTAGCCTTATTATACTCAAGTTCATCCTTAAAGAAAAATGTCAAAACCTTTTTGTCGGATGGGGGGCGGTGGAGATTAGCCATTTGTTCGGCCTTTTCGGGGTCAACACCACTTCGTAAAAGCTGATCTTCTATTAATCCCCGCTCTGTATTTATGTCTGGAGTGTCTGTCTCAATCGTTTTTAGGAGAGCATCAAGAGATCTACCAGAATCTGGGAGTAATTCTACGAGATCTGTCTCAAATTCTCCTGCCAATTCTCCCAATAAAACGGCTCGCTTATGGGCATCATCGACCCCGTGAAGGCGGTTGAGCGTGGCAACTAATAGCTTCGCCTCCCTAGAATCTACATCCCAAATCTCACAACGGGCGATGTCCTTCCCCATTTCATCCAATACTCTGCTACGATGCCAGCCGTCTAGTATCTCATATCTACCATCTCCTTTTGCGCGGACAATAATAGCTGGGTACTGACCACTCCGCTGAATATTCTTTTTAAGCTTGTGGAGATATTCCTCGCTTAGTTCATTAGGATTTAGCGGGTGTGGATCTAGGCTTGAGATTTGAAGCCACTCTTGCTTTGGATCGTTCCTTTTCGAGTTCGTCATAGACCTCCTTAAACAACTTATCCCACTGATCCCCGATTTTCTCCCAGGTATAATCCTGAATCCAATCGTAGGCATTTTGGGTAATCTTTTTAACTTTATCTGGGTTGTCGAATGCCCACACAAGCTTTTTAACAGCATCATCTACATTCCCAAGAGGGCGAACACGCTCAAAGTCTTGTGGTCCATAGGTCGCCCACTCAGAAGATGTTGATCCAGACTTGTATGGTAGCCCGCGGAGCGTTTCTGTATCTGGTAGATTTTGAATATTACCGACATCAACTTTTTTAGGATCATAGTTGAATAGTTCTGGGTGGACAGTATTGTCTGGAGCAACTACAAGTGTCTTTGTGGCAAAAGACTCTAGGTTATAATATCCAACCCCCTCTCCAAGGGTGGTGCTTAAAATAGCATCCGAGGAGTTGTATAGATCATTCATAAATGTGGTTGGGAACCCATAGTGAGCCGAGAATCCTGCTGGGACAGCCCAGTCTTTCCCTAGTTCAAGCCCAAACATGGTGGCATATTCCCGAAGTGAACCCCAAGCATCTTTTTCGGCGGCGTGGATATAGAGGAAGGAATCTGGTCTACGCTTCTGGAACTCTCTAAAGATTTTCATTGTTCTAGGGATGTCTTTGCGGAGCTGATTTCTAGCCACCGATGTAACTACAAAGGTTTCATCGTGTACTTTCCCCTCGAAGAATTTATCTCTAAATGCTTTTCTCTCTTCTGGAGTGATTGGTTTAAACTGAGTTAAGTCAACACCATGATATATTGTTTTCATTCTATCCCCAACCTTAGTTGGGTTGCCCAATCCCTGGTCAGCTTTTTCTATTTCTGCCTTGCCATAATTAGAATAACTTACAGGATAATCACAGTGGGCAATAGAGGCATCAACCCAATTCCCCTTTATGGGTGAGTCTACTGGGATATAATAGATTGTCTTAAACCAAAATCCTGGATCAATTTTTTCTTTCCATGTTTCCTGTGTTTTTTTGATAACAGGAAGAGTCCCAGTATTAAATACTTGGATTGGCTCTTCCAATATAAATGGATCATTCAAAAGAAAAACAATATCCCACGGAGGAAGTAGCTCTTTATCTTTACCAAGTAGAGCCGAGATGAGAGTTGGGCGACCATGGTAGTCTCCATTAACATCAATCCCTGCCTTGGCTGGATAAATTCGATATGGGTGTTCGTATGGATCTTTATATCCACCACGATCATTAATCCCAATTATGTCAATTAAGTAGTCGCCAGTGTTAGCTAGGTGTTTTAAAATTCCCCTAGAAACTGTTGCAAATCCTGTGCTTACGGCTGGACTATCACACCAAGCCAAAACTTTAATGGGCTTCTTTTCTTTATTCATTTTCACCTCCAAATGGTTGTGAGTATGTCCAACGGATTGGGTCATCGTTCCCAATAACTACTCCGTGGGGATCAAACCCCCATTTCTTAATAAAATATCGTCTGTTATTTTCATAGGTAGAAGCATTTTTGCGATTGAGATCATCGTCAGATTTAATTGTGCGAGAACCATAGTGGTAGAACCATGATGAACCAGTTTTTGCCGCAATCATTCCCGCTCGCAAAATTCTCTGGTGAAAATCTCCATCCTCAAAATATGCGGGAACAAACCCCTCATCAAATCTTCCTGGGAATGGTTCTGGGGTCCCCTCTTCCATTTCTCTCAGCGCTTCTAAAGCAACTGGGTTAAGCATAAAACAGGAGAAGTGGGGATGTTCATCCCAGTTATTATCTAGCACTTGGTCGTTGAGAGTGCGAAGACCAATATGCTCGGCGGAAGTAACCATTAAAAAGTCCATGTGTTTTTGAGCAAAATCTACTAGATTATCAATGGCTTGAGGATGAAAAACAATATCATTATTGGGTAGAAAAATATAATCATGACCTACCTCTAATCCAAGTTGAATGGCATAGTTCCACGCAGAAGCTAAAATATTACCCTTGGGATTATCTACCGTAGTCCCAAGTTTATCTAACTCGGGGCGGAGAGCTGGATCACAATGAGTGACAATCAACATCAACTCATATTCGTGTTTTGTTTTAATCGATTCAATGGTTTGGCGGGTGTAATCGAGGTGGAGTTCGTTGGTGATATAGACGGGCATCCCTATAAATAATCTCATACAATTCCTTTATTCATTAATAAGCTTATATAAATATTCTACAACCCTTTTTGTATTTTGTCCATCGCATAAATACCTTTCTGATATTTTTCTCTGGGCGTCAGTAAATATAGGAGAGTCAATGGTAGACGACATATTGGGATCTAGGCGATCTTTTTGCCTGGAGTTTTCCTCTCTGTTATAAAAAGATGAATCCATTTGATCAATCCCAAAGAAGATAATTGGTTTTTCCAACAAGCTAGTCTCGACCGTTATAAAAGATTCTACCGCCAGTACACCAGAAGAAGATTGAATCATCCTATAAGTATAGAGTGGGTCGTCGTCTGGATCTGGTAAACAAATAAAGTTTGGGTTGACATCTAATAGAGATTGTTTGGTCGGTTCATACTGCCCACCTGGGTGGATTTTAAACCTGACATTGTATTTTCCACTACTAGCTAGGTGAAAATATTCCTGCCTCACCCTATCTCCGTGCACCCCATTATCTGGGATTATGGAAAGAAAAAATTGACCTTGGTTGTCCATGGCTTCTTGTTTTACCTCATATAAATCATCCAACCTTGGCATCCCAGTATACACAATTTTATCCCCGTGCTTGGCTCTTAACCACTCCTCATCTTGTGTAGATCCCACTAAGTAGTGAGTAAATCTCGACATGTCATAGTTCCAAAATTTATCAAGAATATTTAGATCGCTATCCCAGGCGTGTTGCATTAATATGGCAAGTCTTCCAGAACCAAAAAACTTTTCAACAGTCTCTCTATTTTGACCAAGGTGCATATTTGTGGTGATCACGCCGTCGAAATCATTCTCCCCCAACCACTGTCTCCAGTCGGTTTCAATAGTCACCAGTCCCAATTTCTTAGCCACTTCATAAACATGAGGACTATCTGATACTACGGGGATGCTCAAAGACTTTAAAACTCTATATGTCCAGTGCAGTTCCCAGTATGAGTGGGCAAACATTACTAACTTTTTCATTTGATTGCTGTCGCTCTAATAACTTGTTGGTTATATCTTTCACTAAAAACTGATTCTATGGATTCTATTTTGAACCCCGCCCCCATCAGCATCCCCTTCATTCTATCAACGCTAAATCCAGTTTTATGATATTCTCCATCATGATTTTGTAAACCAAAGACTGTTTGGAGTTTCCACCCCCACCTTCCAGTTTCTTCTGTGTTGAGAAAGTCCTGGATAACCCATGGAAAGTCTGGCACTTCTACATCCCATCTCCCCCCTGGGATAAGTACTCTAAAAACTTGACTCATTGCCAGCGGCACATCGTCGTTTTTAAGATGTTCAAGAATATGGGCAGTATTAACGGCTTCTACATAGTTGTCTGGGAACTTTTCTAGTTTTGTGATGTCATCTTGAATCTCTGCTCCCACAAAAAGATCTACACCAACATATCCATCTCTAGGAGAATTTCCACAACCAATGTCAATCTTTTTTGGCAATTCCATATTTTCCCCTCCACTGATTAACTTCCCCCGCCACAGTCACAATATCTTTATCTTCCATATATGGATAAATTGGTAAGGAAACAATGTGATCCCAAACCCACTCAGTGTTTGGTAGGGGACTACTTATATTTTTATATGCAGGTTGCAGGTGGAGAGGAGGAAAATGAACAGAAACTTGGATTTCTTTTTTCTTCATCTCTTCGATAAATTCGTCCCTCTTGTTTAGAAGAATTGGGTAGAGGTGATTAGCCTCCCAGTCTGTTTCTACTCCCAAAAGTTCATCATATCTTTTAGCAACTCTTTTACGCTCTTCAAAAAATATGTCAGCTTTTCGAAGTTGTGATAGTCCAAGAGCCATGGTTAGGTCAATCGGGTTGCACTTCCAACCAACAAAATCAACTGAGAAGTCCCAAGATTTCTTAACATTTCTTCTCCATGCTCCATCTTGTATTCCATATAACCTCGCAGCTTTTAACCATTCTGCCTGTTCTTTTGTTGCACAGGCAATCATCCCACCCTCTCCAGAGGTAATATTTTTAGTAACATAGAAAGAATAGCAAGTTAAGTTTCCAGTAAAGCTTTTGGGGACAAGCCTATGTGCAGAGTCTTCTATTAAGACCTGTTTTTGTTCGTTGTATTTTCCAGCGTAATGGACGGGGATTGAACGGTATGGGGTGGGTAACATTCCAAATGTTTCAGGGTCAATATCTACAAAAGTTGGTGTTACTCCCGCCCACATTAGGGCGTGGGGAGTGGCAGAACAAGTAAATGATGGGACAGAAAACTGCCCCCACCGAGAATTATTATGGGCAAATTGATATTGTAATGCCAAAAACATCGCATTAGAACAAGAATTAGTGGCAACTGCATAAGGAGCCCCAACATATTTAGCAAATTCTTCTTCAAACTGTTCGGTAATATGACCACTTGTTAGCCATTTAGACTCTAGGACATCCATTACTGCCCTTTTATCTGATTCGTCTATAGTTGGAACATAAAATTTGATCATTCGATACTCCTTATAACTTCAAATGCTTCAGCACAGTCGGATTGAACCTCCATCCCGCGCCACTGAGCCATTCTCATTATACCATCACTAGAACGGGGGTGGGGATAACATTTCATCTCTCCTTGATAGTGTTTCCACATGTAATCAATTTTAGCCTCAATGGATGGGCGAGGTAGCCGTACATAGTGATTGGGGGTAAAACCAGGTGCCTGTGACAGCGTAGCGACCTCGTAGGCATAAATCTTTTGTGCTACCCATGCTCCACGGCAAGCGATTATGGTTGCTTCATAGACTCTACGATGATCTTGGTTAATGTCATGTTTATTATGGGTATAGACAATATCGGGGTGAAAATCCATTACATACTCATGGATTAGATCTGCCAGTTGTTTTACTGGGAGGACATCAAACTTTTGGTCATTGGGATCATCTCTACCCGCAGAAATAATCTCAATTCTTACCTCATCTCCAGCCTCTTTGTGTTTAAGGATTGTTCCCCAACAACCGAGAACTTCATCGTCTGGATGGGCAGCTATTACCAAAATCTTCACAACTTCTCTCCAACAGTCATTATTTGATGTAGGGCAGATAGGGTATGTGGTGGCTCATATGTCTGATATGAGACATTAATGCCAGCGTCGGTGAAGATTTTTTCATCTAGATAGTCTTTTCCCGCTTTCCCAGAGTAGTATTCCGTTGCTCCAAGTCTCTTACATATTTCAAGTAGTAACTCCGAAGAGTGGAGATCCTTGGGGAAACTATCAAATTGGGATGATCGTACAATTCTAGTTTTCATATCAAAAACCATCTTCCAAAAAATTAACATCTCAAAACAAATGTCTGCTAGGTTGGGGGCAGGGAGGCGACGAACATAGGAATAGGTAGTCAAAAGCCCGTTTTTATAATACTCAAAGTTTGGGGCATCTCTATAGGCATATGCAATTGTCTTCAAATGGGTATCTAACCAACTCATATCCACTGGTTTAGTCTTAAGGTAGGTTTGCCCAAGGTCTTGTTTTATTGGGATTGTGAGCCATTTTTCTTTACCATCAACTATAATTTTATTGCGGTTATCAAAACTATTTTTAGAGAATTGAACAGTGTCTAGGAATACATACACATCTGAGTTTTTCATCTTTTCTATGAAGCCGAGATATGGCAAGTATGCGGGTTGGTGGATGCTTATTTTCATTGTGTTATTACTCCCATTACAATCTGTTTTTTATAATAATTCTTTTTAACTGTCCCATCTCTTAATACCAAAGACATTGGAGGGATTATAGCATTTTTTAAAATACACCCAGCCGCTATAACCGAATGGTGTCCAATCTTACACCCTCCCAGGATAGCACTTTGAGTACCGATAAAAACATTATTCCCTATAATTATAGGGAGTCTTTCGACCTCTCGGCTCGCCCCTATTGTTTTGCGATGGGAATCAGCACAGTTAATAACCACAAAAGATCCAATATCACAATTGTCACCAATAGTAATTGACGATTCGTTAGCGTTGACCTCAGAAAAACCTCCAATATAAACGCCCTTTCCTATTTTTGGTTTACCCAATATCCAAACAAGTGGGTGATATGGATTTGGTGGGATGCCGATAGCGTTTTGTAGTGCCTCGTTGATAAAGTTAGCTGTTATTGGCGTTCCAGATGCAATAGCGCTCATTTTTTCCTTAAAATAAAATCGTATCGTCTATCTGCTTCATAAAATGATTTAACTGTTTCATATGGGCGACCATTAGCCAGTACCTCTGGATAAAAAGAGCCCATTCCATCTAGTGGTTCATATTCAGCTCGATCTAAAACATCCCCAACAACAACTACTCCCCCTGGTTTTACAACCCGATACATTTCATCAACCATCTTTTTAGCCTTCTCATCATTCTCACAATATTGGATTACTCCCATGGAGATGGCAATATTAAATGACTCATTCTTAAAGGGAATACTAAAAGCGTCTCCAACATAAAAGTTGGCAATATTTGAAAGACTCTCTTTGCACCAATCAATCATTTTGGGGGAATAATCAATACCAGTTAGACTTGGGTACCACTTTTTAAGCTCAAATAACAGATTTCCATTACCACACCCGACATCAATCAACGACCCACCATCATGAGAATCTCCAATGTTAGAGTGTAAAAATTCTGCCGCCCCCACTACATCATAATAATCTGGTCTGGCGTTGGTTCCATTAAGCGGTCCAACTCCCCGAGCTGCCCAAAAATATTCCCAATCACTCATAGTATTTTCCTATCTTTTCTAACTCTTTTAAGTCAGCTGGGGTGTCCACAGTGAGGGAATCAATGTCTAATATTGACCTGGTAGTGGTTGAAGATTTATAAAGTGCAAGAGTTACATGTTCCTTTTCCTCTGGAGAAGGAACCTCTATTGATTTAAGGGCAGAGAGAGTCATTAGCTCAATATTTTGACCAAGGGGCATCCCAGTGCTTCTCATGTAACCAATCTTTTTGGGATTCCACATTTCGATAGCGTAATCCACTAGCCACGGGGGGAGAAAAGGGGCATCAGCACAGACCCTAAGAATATTTTTAACATCATAAAATTCTGCCGCTTGGATAAATCTATCAAGAACATTGTTCTCGTCTCCCGCAAACATCTTTATTTTATAAATGTTTTCATACTCAATAAGATCCATGTTTTCTGGATTATCAGGGATAGCAAGAATAATCTGATCAATATTTTTACATTTTTGGAGGTTTTCAATTACATGAGAAAGGACTGTTTTGCTTCCCAGCATAGCATTCACTTTATTGGGAAAACGGCTAGAGGTTAGTCTGGCCTGGATAATAGCATCAACCTTTTTTGTCGTGGGCATACAACTCCAAGAGATACTCAAGATCACCGACTATGGCCGATTTACGATCTTTAATATCTACATCATTTTCAATTGTAACACAAGCATTTTCTGGGATGAGATCTAAAACGAAGGCTAGATCTACTACTCCATCTTTTAGTGGACAATAATCGTCTGCATCTGTGTTGCTTGAAGTCGCAATATGAACATGTGGAGGATTTTTAGCAAAATACTCTTTTAAGAATTCTTTAGGATCGCGCTGAAGCATAACGGCGGAGATCCACGCATGGGCAACATCTAAACAAAATTTACCCTCTCTTACATCGGTGGGCTTAGATAGTGCCCCAAAATCCCCAAAACGAGTAATGTGTGGCATGTTTTCGGGGTAGGCATTTTGGTATTTATATAAAAGCTTTCCAGAATATGTCCCAGCATTAAAAACAATATGTTCTACATCTAAAATTTTAGATGCTTCTATGGCTAGTTCCAACAACTCTGGTACAAAGTTGGCTTTTTCATCGTGGGGGGCGTGGAGAGAAAGGGGGATTTTAGTTTTTTTCCAAATAACTAGTTCTTCCAACTTAGCATCTTCAAGTAAATATAGCTCTACAAAATCAATCTTTTTTTGTACATGGAGCTTGACGGCAAGGGGCAATAAGTCAAAGTCATTACTCCCCATTGAAATACCTATTTTCATTTTTTAGCCTCCAGGTTAATAGTAATTGTGTGGGTTTCTCCTCCACAGTAAAGATCAAATGTTTTAGCCGCTTCTACGGCCTTCTCTGGCGATGCCCCCATCAACATTGCTCCTAGAGCCACATATCTTCCCGAACCAACCGCCCCGTATTCGAGTATTTCATTTGCCTCAAAGTAACTTAGTTCAAATACCTTCCCGTCCATAACCAAAATATATGCTCCATCAACAGCCATATTCTGATCCTTCTTTCTCAACCAATCAAAAAATTCAGACATAAAATCTAGCATTGAATCTTGTGTTGCCTCTTTTGGGCGGTGACTCTTGATAAATATTTTTAGTAATCCAGACTCCATGGTATTTCCACAAGCCCCAACAGTAACTCCATTATTTTGGAATATTTTATGAAATCCAAGAGCCTCTAATGACCTTTTGTGATTTCCAGAGGTTCCCTGGCTATCACAGCTCATTACTATTTTATCTTTAAACACTCTCACTGCTACTACTGTCATTTAGGCTCCTTATTTTATTAACTAATTCTTTTAACTCGTCTGGCATCAAAGACACTGGGGCATCAATGGCTTTTTTAGAAAGCATAAAGTGTTTTTCTAAAACTTTTGCTCCCAACATTACTGCCGAAACGGCCGTTGTTATCCCCTCTGTATGATCAGAGTATCCCACCGTGATTCCCATATCTTTGACTTTTTCCTTTAGTTGGGGGATTTTATAAAGAGCCGCATCACCTGGATCTAGTGGATATTTAGAGACACAGTGCAAAACAATCTCTGGTGGTCTAGGATATTTTTTGATTGTGGCGAGGATCTCGTCGATGTCTTTCATCTGTCCCATAGACACAATCACTGGCTTTTTCTTTCCCATAACATAAGCGACAAAATCAATGTCTTTGGCAGAATCAGAGGCGATTTTGAATCCCTCTACGCCGATGGAATCCAACATGTCGGCACTCTCGACCTCTCCAGGGGTAGAAAGGAACTCAATCCCGACAGCTTCGGCGTGATCCTTTAGTGCCAGCCAATCGAGGCGTTGTAGTTTTACTTTATCAAAAATCCCATACAACTCATCGTCTTTAGCATAAACTAAATCTGGATTTACTGTTTGGAACTTAACAACATCAGCTCCACAATCTTTTGCCACATCGATCATCTCGTGGGCGACTTTTACATCTCCTCCGTGGTTGATCCCTGCTTCGGCGATAACAATTATTTTTTCCATAGAACATACCTCCTCAGGCCGTCGTTAAATTTTATAGCAGGCAAAAATCCAAAAGAACTAATTAGAGAGGTATCTGCCAAGAGTTTACTTACTTCTCCAGGTCTGGCATCCCAAAAATCTGGTTCGAGGTTAGACTCGGCATAGTGAATAATTAGTTCTGCAATATTTTTAATCGTATGAGTTTCCCCAGTTCCAATATTTACTGGTTCACCATTTAGTTTCTTAAGGGTGGGGAGAAGTTCATATGCCCTAACCACATCGTCTATGTGGATATAATCTCTGGACTGAGAGCCGTCACCATAAATAGTTGGTCTTATCCCAGACAATACTTGACTTGTAAACCTCGGAATTACCGCTCCACAATCATCATCATTTTGCCACTCACCGAATACATTGAAGAAGCGAGCCCTATAAACTTCTAGGCCATAGAGATCGTGGTAGTTCCCACACAGTTTGTCGGCGGCGAGCTTAGAGGTAGCATATGGACTTTGAGATCTAGTGTCTGACCCTTCGTTAATTGGCTCATCATGCCCACCATAAACCTCCGAAGTAGAGGCAAATACCATTGGAACATTATATTTTTTGCAAGCTTCTAGAACATTATATGTTCCGACTAGATTAACATCTAGGGTTTGTTTCGGGTTTTCTATTGACCTATCAACATTAATCTGGGCGGCTAAGTGGTAGACTAGATCAGCTTTCCCCACCCATTTATCTACTTCGTCATAGAATCGTACATCCCCGTGAACAGTCGTGAATTTTGTTGGTTGACCGCAGGGGTGGGAATTATTATCTAGTCCAGTTATATCATGATCCTTGGATTGTAAATAATTCCCCAGGTGAGAACCGATAAATCCTTTAGATCCAGTTATTAGTATTTTCATATTTTAGTTAATTCGTGCATAACTTGTTGTTTTTTATAGTCCAAACTTGTCATATATAGTTTTGTCTTTCTTACAACTTCCAAGACTATATATTCATAAATATCCTCAGTGTGGAGTATTTTCCGCAAGGGATACTTATTAATTTTTGTTATTACATAGATACCATCTTCATCCTTGCGGGAGAAGATCATCTCTGGTTTATCTTGGTCATTTTCATATGACCAGTCCCCAGGCATTAGATAACTAAGTCTCCTTAGTACCCAATTCCGTAGCCGTTGATCCGTCTGTGTGAAGGTCGTGTTCATCTTGGTCATCCATATGTACTATTTTATCTCCCTTAAATTCCCACTGTCCATGAGTACCAGAGCGGAACGAAAAATCATTTTCCACATAGAGAGGAAGAACATCTTTAAACTTCTCAGCAAATAGTTTTGAGTTTTCGTCATGAGTGAATTTGTCAGCATCTTCCCTCCCAAATTTACCCTGTATCCATTTTTGATAGTCTGCTCGGTTAGCAGTTACACCACCCCAGTGGTGGCATGGTACATTAACAATTATATTTTTATAGCCACGGCGGATTGATTCTAATCCAGCATCACGATCATAGATATGATGGAATTGGTATCTCTGTTCAAATCCTCCACCCTTGCGAAGCATATCCATGCGGAAGATCATCATAAAACCATCAAAGATAGAGCATGGGATCCACTCCTTTTCGAGTTTAACCCCGTGAATTGATGCTTCAATCATGTTAGAGTATCCAGCCATTTGTCCTGGGTGGGGGACATCTTGTATTCTCTCCCCGAGAGGTCCACATCCCTGCGACCCAAAGAACCCAGCCGCACCAAGACCTGGCATTTCCTTAAAGTATCTAATCACTCTTTGATCCCAGTCTTTTTCATATACAAACACATCAGAGTGTGTCAAAGCCAATAACTCTGTCTCACAATTTTCGTATGCTTGTTGCATTGTTTTAACCAATCCAATGTTCTCATCGTTTCGGATATAGTTCATCTTTTTTGGTTTAAGATAGTGACGCAAAAAGTCTTCATATGGATCAGTAGATCCGTTATCTATGATCATCCACTCTGTATCCTCAGAGGTGTTGTAGCGGAATGTTCCGAGAGCCCCCTTCACATCATGAAGTTGATTAAGTACTGGGATGGCTAAGGTCATTTTCATAGTTTTTCCTCTGGTAATTAGACTATTATTAGACTAATATCCTAACTTTTGTAATATTTCCACTCTTTTTGCGGTCATACTTTGGATCTCGGTAGCGATGGAATTAAGTTCCATAACCTTGGACTCTGCGGTAGCCACATCAAATCTAGACATCGCATCCATCATTACCGAAACAGTGTTAAATCCGCGGGAGGAAAGCATAAATCCTTGATCATCAATAGACTTAAGCTCTTTCCAAGTTGATTCCATTGGGCAGGAAACAACTTCTTTAGTTTCCACAACCGTCTTAACGATTGGTTCTGGGGTGGGACGGATCAAAGCATTAACTACTCCCCCCGCCACAAATACCGCCAATAAAACCCAATATGTTTGGGTTGATTTCTTTTGCATAAAAGAATTAACTTTTACAAATATATTTTTCATATATCTCCTTATTTATTATTTTTAAGTTTCCAATAAGCATTGCTCTCGGAGAGCGTGTCAAATGTCCCCGCATCTCTCCAAAAACCAGTAAGCATCGAATAGTCTAGCCCACCGTCTTTTAGGTACATGTTGTTTAGATCAGTAATTTCTAGTTCCCCACGCTTGGATGGTTTCAGTTTTTTGATTTTATCAAACACGGTATTGTCGTAAATATAGAGTCCCACTACTCCATAGCGAGACTGTGGAGATTTAGGCTTTTCTTCTATTTTAATTATTTGTTGATCTGGGTCAAATACTGGGCACCCAAATCTTTCTGGATCAGGGACTTCTTTCAAGAAAATTTTAGCTCCCTTTTCAAAGTTTTGGACATCATCAGAAATATCGGCGTCGGTAGTATTATCTCCCAGAATCACTGTGATTGCTTCCCCATTAGCAAATCCCTCGGCCTGAAGAACGGCGTCGGCAATCCCCGCCCTATCTCCCTCTTGATATGCGTAGTAAACATGATTAAAACCAAGTTCTTTCCCGTTTTTAATAACCTTGATAAATGCGCCCGCATGTTCCCCACCAACCACAATAACCACATCTCTAATCCCCGCATCCAGTAAAGTCTGGAGGGGGTAATAAATCATTGGTTGATCATAAATAGGGAGAAGGTGTTTATTTGTTGCATATGTCAATGGATATAATCTAGTCCCTCTACCTCCAGCACAAACTACTCCGATCATATTTCTCCTTTTGTTAATTACTTGTAGTTTGTTCATATCTCTATTTATGTCCTATATTGTATCACCATTATTGTCTTTTTGCAAGCGGATAGTGCGACCAAACGGAGCATCTTGAGCAGCTCCACCAGGATTTACCACCCATAGTACTGGATACTCGGGGGCAGTTTTTGGAAACTCTGTATAGAGGTCAGTAAAACAAATAACAACTGATGGAGCTACTTTGCGATTATCAATTTCCCTGAACACTGGTATATGAGATGTTCCGCCATATCCCCGAAACTGTTTAGCCAGCTTATCAATCTCTTCTATTGGTAAAAAGTTATAGACAGTACAGTCACAATCAGATACCCATCCTTGAACACCAGGAAAACTCTCCATAATCTTTTTAGTTTCAGAAAAATAAATATTTAAATCGTGATCTGAAACTGATCCAGAAGTATCAAAAACAACCACAACATCTCGCAAGTCTTCTTCGTCTCTCATATCTGGTAGATAGAATGGGCTACTCATCATTCTTCTATCTCTAATCGTAAAGTCAAAATCTGATTTAGAACTAGATAGATAGGCTGCCAAGATTTGTCGCCAATCCTCCTTAGCTTCTAGGGCTTGTACATATCTAGACATTCCTTCTGGGACATCTCCACGATTTTTTACAACCTCCTTCATCGCCCCCTCCCACTTCTTCTGGAGCTTTTTCATCTTATCCTTATCCATTGTTTTAGATGGTTTCCCCCACATCTCATGACTACAGTGGGGACAGTAGTTCCCCTCCCCATCCCCGTTCTTTTGTTTTCCGCCATTACCATCTCCACCCCTATTCTTTTTTCCCTTTTTATCTCCCTTACCACCACCTTGTCCATCGTTATCTTTTTCTCCCCCTCCACTTTTTCCACTTCCCCCACCGCAGAATGGGCAGGGTGTTTGGACTACTTTAATTTTGTCATATATTTCTTCGGCACTCATATTGGCAAACTTTGCTTCATATAAATGTCCCTTGGGTAGAGCGGTCCCCTTCTCATTTCTAATTATTGCATTTACAGCATAATCGGTAGCAATGTTCCACTTAAACATATCCCTATTTTTCTTTCTCCACACATGCCCGAGGGCGGCGTGCAATACTTCATGGAGTAAAACTCCAATGACTTCTTCCTTACTTAGCTTCTCAATAAATTTAGGGTTGTAGTAAAGATATTCCCCGTCAGTGGCGGCAGTAGCAACCTCTGGGCTAACCCTAGCCCCCATCATAATTGTGAGATCTGCAAAAAACGGAAGTAGGCGAAGCATTTTTATTTTGGCTCTGGCGATAGCAAGTTCAGCAATCATGAGGTGGCCCCCTTTAGTATTTGATTATATTTTTTAATAACTCCTGGAGAACCCACAATTATAGAAGGACTAATGTTACCTGGAGGTGGAGAGATTATAAATGGCATGGCCCCACCACCTCCCTGCCCAGCTGAACCACTGGCACCAAAATAAGAACCAGATCCAGTCACAAATGTTGATCCAAAATGTTGTGTGGAAAAATGATCCACCGTTGGTTTTTTGTCCTCTGTTAAAATCTTAGCCATCACAGACTCAGTCAAAAACGGGAAGTAAACTAATATTTTAGACTTATATGCCCCAAGGATTAGCCCTCCCAACTTAAGAACCTCTATTTCTTCTTCTGCTGCATCGTTATCAATAGAGTCACTAGACATATATCTATTGATAATTTCTCGGTTATATTTAGACCACATCCAAACTTCCTCTTCAGAAAATCCAGCAGGGGCGTCTCCTGTATAATACGGATCTGACGAAGAAGCAAAGGTGGAGTTTTCTAACAGTTCATCATATTGTCCATAAGAGTTTTTAAATGTTTTTAACATTTCTGGAGAATGAATCAACCCAGCGGCTATTTTTTTTGTGAAGTTATTGGCAACACGCTCTACGGGGAGATCTTTAATAACATCATAGTCTATTAGAATAGTTTTCCAATTGCCCACATGGTTTGCAACTTTTTCCCAATCAGTTTTTTCTCCCCCACTAAAAAGCCTCTTGCCGTCAATCCTCCCCACCTTTATTTTCTCGCAAATTTCTGGCAAGGGGGGTTGAGCCTCAGGAGCTTTAACCCTCTTATTAAAAAGTGGGGTGTTGGCTAGACCCTTGAAAAAGCTACTTCCCCAAGTGCCCATGTTTAGTCCTCATCTACAATTAGGTCGTGGTGCTTGGCTACCCATTTTTCCCAGTTTTTAGAGGCTTGGATTTCATTTTCCCATCCACCCTTAGCCACATCTTTAACGGCGAGAGTTGCGAACTCTGGTGGCATATTGAAAATATATTTAAGGAAATTATCAATATATTGAGCCTTCATTTTTGGTAGGAGGGCGGCACATAAAGCATAGAGTACATCGGTACCTGTCGGAACCTTAGTTACCTTGCCCTGTAAAATACCATCAATATCTGGTAGCTTAGAATAAACATCTACAAAAGCTAAAAATTCTTTTGATGGACCCTCTCCCACAGCCCCAGCAATAATATCCTCGGCGTCGTGGGGATCAGAATATATTTTAACTATATCTGAGACATAAGACCATGAGCGAGGGGTTGGATAGGCTTTTTCTTCTGCCTTGGGAACCTTTACCAATAATTTCGGTTTAAAGTTAAGGAAACCCATAACTTTAGAATCAACCTTATTGCGAGCCCATTCTTTCCAGTCTTCGATGTTTGCATCAACCTGAAGATGAATCAGACGATTAGCAAGGGGAGATGGCATTTTAGAAACCATGGCGGCGTCAGATTCTCGGTTTCCAGCAGCCACAATCCTCCAACCATCTGGCATAACATAGTTACCAATAGCTCTATCTAATACCAATTGGTATGCTGCAATTTGAACAGAGGTTGGAGCGGTGTTTAGTTCGTCCAAAAAAAGGATTCCTTCTTTCCCGTGCTTTGCTTCGGTAGGAAGAAATTCTGGGCGGAGCCAGACAGCCTCCTTTTCTTTTTCGTCAAAGAATGGCAACCCCCTCAAATCTACTGGATTAAGGAGAGATAAGCGAAGGTCAATCAAGCCCCACTTATGTTCCTCGGCGAGTTGTTTAACAACGCTAGACTTACCAATTCCTGGTGATCCCCACAAAAAAACTGGAGTTTTAAGCTGTAACAACTTATCAATGTGTTTTTTAGCTTGGTTTAAATACATATTATCCCTCCTGTTGTACATCTATTGTTATTTTAACTTTTCTATCTTTATATGGACTAAGGAGAGTAGTAAAATCTATCCCCGCCAACTTGGTCGGTTCAAGTGTTGGAGCTGTTGCAGTGCCATTGCTAAGAACTTTCCCCTGGAAGTCAAACACTCTCTTCCAGTCAGTTATTCTACCTTCTCCATCTATTGTTGGTGCCATATTACCTCCTATTTAATTCATCAATAATTTCATTAACTTTATCAATCAACTGTTGCTGTCCATAGGAATTTAGGATGCGGTAGTTTTTAAGCCAATCATCTAATCCCCGCGGATACTCAGCATCCCACTGAGCCTCTATATCATCCCTATTTTTATCTTTATTCCAAGAAAGGCTTAGCTCGCTGGCGATATGTTTTTTTCTAGCAGCATCATACTCATCCTGTAAAACCTGCCTAGACTTATTCTCAAATAGGTTTGTGTTAAATTTTTCTATTTTTTTCTTTCCCATGATCTC
Organism: Elusimicrobiota bacterium; assembly: GCA_022072025.1. Lineage (NCBI taxonomy): Bacteria > Pseudomonadati > Elusimicrobiota > Elusimicrobiota bacterium. The sequence continues at coordinate 68,077 of JAJVIP010000003.1, read as the reverse complement.
ATCTAGAACATTATCTGATTTTATTGCAATGCTGGATGGGCTAAGTTTCTTTTTTGTCATTTGGTTATCCCCGCACCTTTCCAGCCATGAGGATCGGTCTTTGTGTTATATCTAGTCTCCTTAGGATCAAATCGATTACCTTTTTCATCTATCGCATAGGGTTGACCAGTTATTTTGTCGTGACCAAGAGCAGTAGCCTCTCTGTACTGTTGGAACCCACCAACCCCCCCGAGCTTATCAGACTCCTCTTTTAGTTTTTGTTTATATTCTGGAGACGCCAAGCAATCATCACAGGGAATCCCTGCATATTTAGCTTTAATTTGCTGGCAAAAGTTACATTTATATCTGGTCATATCTATATCTATTTAAAATTGTGAGGGCCAGGTGCCCTAACCCGACCCCCACTCACAGCAAGGTTATTAAGCCTTAACCTGTATTATACTATAGTAAAGTGAAGGTGTCAATATTGACAAATATGATCAAGTGTGGTAATATTACAGAATACTCGGCCATTCGAAGATTTCAGTCCCCGTTAAACACGATCATGGATTGAATGAAGCGGTGGCCTTGTTTTTTAAAGTAACTTAACCGCCACATTCATGCTCTTTAGAAAGTCCCAAGACAAGGATAGATTCAAGGATTTTTTCTCTGCTTCTTTGCCATAAACATAAAGTTCATAGGCGTCTTTAACAAAGAAAACATCTTTCATATTTTCGCGGAACGCATGAATGTTAAGACTCCAGATTTCTTTTGGTTCAGTGGCGTCAATAGAATCTGCCATTATATAAACCAATCTGTCACTCTTAGTCCAGTAAATAGAACCCATGTTATGACCCTCTGAGTTCCACATCACATTCTGCATCATTTCAAGCACACAGGTGGGGGAAACTGAGGTAAAGTATTTTTCTTCTACGGTAAATGTTCCAGATTTAAGTGTTAATGAAAGCTTCGGTGGGTATCTTTGGTCACGAACAACTTCCCCCGCCATTGTGATGGGGTAGAAGGAATCCATAAACTCCTGCATTCTGTTGGCAAAATCTCTATACGGGCTGTTTGGCATATTAATCTCCTTTTATAGATATTATATGCTAAAAGCTCATAAAAAGCAAGTGTTATTCTACAATAACACCAGCCTGAGAATTACGCTTTGCTTCAAAGATTAGATCTTTAAGCGAGCGATAGTGTTGATGAATTTCTAGGGGAGTGCATGAGCCTCCGCCTGCAAAATATTCATCAGCAGCGGCTTCAGCGGCTTCAGCTGGTTCAAAAATAAAAAGAATTGTTCTTGGGTCAGCTTTGTTGACTCCCACAAACTTAAGATCCTTTTTACAAGATAGATAGGAAGCAAGGGGCAAAGAATTTGTTTTGTAATACTTCTCGTCCATAGTGTTCTCCTGATTTTATAAATAATACTCCCATTATGTTCTCTTACTATAGGCTTTGTCAATAGGGCAAAAAAAAGAGCCAACTTGCGTTAGCTCAATTTTTCTTCAAATCAGGTTTGAAGCATAAGGGGGACTTATGAAGATCTTGCGATCTAATGTATATTATACCACTAATCTTTAAAAATTGCAATAGTAGCAACCAATAGAGCAAAGATAACCACAATAAAAATAAAGACTGAAAGTATCCCCGCAAATATTACTGGCAGGAGCAAGATCCCCGCTCCAAGTTTTAAAAGGATTGTCTCATGAAAAATTAATCCTACAAGCAAGATAAGTAGTGCTAGTCTAAACATGGCCCCATCCTTTCTCCCGAGATTCTTGTATAAAGAATTTTTCTTCTGGAAGCTTAACGGCAAATAGTTGCCCGACATTGTGAAACATTCCGTCAATCCCAATTTTATTTTTCATAACCAGTGGTTGTCTCATGGCGGTGTGACCAAAGATTACCTTCTTCCCCCAGTCATAGTCTGAGTCCATAAAGCGATCTCTTGTCCAGATGACTTCCTGGGCGAGTTCAGCCCGAGACATTGGGGTGGCTAGTTCTCCACTAAGAATCTTTTTATGGTCTTCCCATGACAATCCAGGGAGTAGCCCTGCGTGGACAAAGATATAGTCCTCGGTTTCGGCAAAGAGAGGGCGAGACTGTAGCCAGTCTAAATGTTTCTTCGGGATTACATCGCTTGGGTTTACGAGAGCTCGTTCATATGGAGTAAGTTTTTCTGAAATGTAGCTATCGGTTGTAGCCTCCCCTCCTTGGCGATACCAAAGATAATAATCTCCGTAGATTACTTTCCCATAAACTAGGGCATCTAGCATTAAATCTTCGTGGTTTCCATAGACAAATTTCCAGTGGGGATACTGTTTCTCTTTTTTCATCAACCAGTTGATAACCTTTTTGACATCTGGGCCACCGTCAATGTAGTCCCCAACAAACACCACAACATCCTCTTCTGGCTTTAATCCCCCAGCGAGCATTTGATCGTAGAGCTTAGTAAGCTCCCAATAGTGACCATGTAGATCACCAACACCCCATATATTCATATTACCTCCTATCTCATAATACAGTTTCTGTGTGGATACCTTTTGAGTTTACAGGCGGGGCATTTCCCCAGATTAAGATATACCCATTCTAAAAATGTATATTCTTTTCTATATGGCCATGTAATACCAATCTTTTTTCTTTTCATATGAGCGAGTAACGGGACTCGAACCCGTGCCATCTGTTTGGAAAACAGAGGTGCTAACCGCTAACACCATACTCACAACTGAGCCTCTGGAGGGAATCGGACCCCCATCTGAAGTTTACAAAACTACTGTTCTACCATTGAACTACGGAGGCGACCCGATTCAATTATTGACAGTATATCATATTATCTGCTAAAATTCAAGATGGGCTGATAGTGATAGCGGTAGCACGGTTGCTTTGCAAGCATCAGGCTGGGGTTCAACTCCCCATCGGTCCACAATTAGGAGGGCATGAACCAAGGTTTGGCGGTAGCGTCTCCAAAACGCCACGGGAAGGTTCGATTCCTTTTCCTCCTGCATACGGGGATAGGTGTTACGGTAGCATGGGCGACTTGGACTCGTCAGGCGGAGTTTCAACTACTCCATCCCCGACATTGACAGATTGAACCTTTTGTGATAAAATTTACTAATGAAGCGTTTCTGGGAAAAAGTAGTTAAAAAAGATGGGTGTTGGGAGTGGACTGGGGGGATAAGGGGTAAAAACGGTTATGGGGGAATCAAAATTGGGGGGAAAGTTATTAGTGTCCACCGATTAAGTTGGGAACTGGCCCATGGGACAATTCCAAAGAAAAAGTTTGTTTGTCATAAATGTGACAATCGGCTTTGTGTTAATCCAGATCACCTATTTTTAGGATCCCCCAGAGATAATGTTTTAGATGCAATCAGTAAAAATAGATTTAATCAAATGAATAATTTAAAAAAATTTGAAAAGGGATATATTTCTCCAAAAAGAAACTTTACCATTAAACAGGCAGATAATATCAGAAAAATTTACTTTACAAAAAAGATCACAATGGAAGTTCTTGGAAAGAAATATGGAGTCACTAAGCAGGCTATATCTGATATAATAAACAAAAAATATTACTAGTCAGGGTGGCGTAATGGTAGCCGCATTAGTCTAAGGAACTAACGCCCTAAAAAGCATGTGGGTTCGAGTCCCACCTCTGACACTCAAGTCCTGCTTTTGGGACTATTTTTGACATTATCGATTACCATCTGTAGCCATTTAACATGGTCACGATAGATAATCGCCGAGATAGAGCCAGTGAGATACCAAATAAATGCGAATGGAGCGAGAGGGGCAAACCACACTTCAAGAGCATGTGAATCAATTGCCTGTCGTACTGGAATATACATGGGTAGTGGGGATCCAAAAACCATTGATCCTTCTGGAACATTGTGATAGATCCAGTCTTTCCAATTTCCTAAAAAGAAACTCTTACCACTTATAGTGATCATTTTCGTATCCTCTAAACTCATTCGGGAATCTAAAAAGTAAATTCTCTACTTTCTTTTTAGTATTAATCCTCATGAGTTTTTCAAATCTCAATATTCCCCAAATAGTTCCTAATACCATAGGAATTAGGAACAAAATTATTAACCACATATCTGGGATCCGTGAGAGTCGAACTCACACCAGCCCGTAGATCCCTATTTCTTTTTAGCTTTAATTTTTTCTAAAGCTTTTTTTACCATTCTGTCAAACACTTCATCTGGAGTAATTTCGGGGACTTTGGGTTTCTTTGGTTTGGGGAGAGGTTGAGTTTTTTTATATCTATCGGCGAGGATTTTTTTAATTGCTTTTTCTATGTCTTCATCCAACCCCTTACTGGGAACGGGCACTTTTTTAAAGGGATCATCATAGGGTTTTGGCCACCTATATGGATCAAACTTTTCTGCCCAGTCGTCCACCTTTGGTTGCCAGTCTTTCTCTATACGATCAAAGTCTGGATCGCCATAATAGGGAGTGTTAAATTTGGGGATGTTATATTGGTTGTTATCAATGGTGGTTGATTTACTGAGCTGGTTGTCAAAGTTTTGTTTTAGAGCCTTTAGCTCGGCAAACATTTGGGATTTGGTTGCTAGGGCATTATTTTCGTCCATTTTTATTCCTCTTTATCTTGGTTACTATATATCCAAGCTTAGAAAACTGTTCACAAACAAGTGTCCCACAACCTACAAAAAATTCAACTGGAGTTTTTAACGGATAAGTTTTATATGTCTTCTTCATATCTAAACCTTTGGGGGAGTGTCTCTCCCCAATACCAACCAGGGTTATCAGAGAGTCCTATCTCCCCCGTGCCAGGTTTGTGGCTACTACTTTTCGTGACAGGTTGGTTGGCCACCCTTATTTTGTTGTCACATTAATTTAATTATATCACGAGTGTCAATGTTGGTTTTGAGTATCCTCATAATGATGGCTCTCGGACTGTAACATCTTGGCTATTTCTACAATTATTTTGGATACTTCTATTCCTGCATCTGGGTCAAAATTAGTTTTAAGGGAATAAAGTTGTGAAGCCGCATCTAGATATTCTTTAACATTGCTATGTGCACCATAATAAATCATTTATCCTCCTCCCCCAGTGTTTGGGTGTGTAGGTTATCTACTAAGTTATACTCATTATATTTTTTATGTTTCTCTGAGCCTATTGTAATCATTCCATCTTCACACCAATCGCATTTTATTTTCATATCTTCTCTCCCCTAGCTTTGGTTACTTTCTGTTCTGAGGCTGTCATAGTTCCTTCAAATCAGTATAAAAATGGATTCCATATTCAGCGGGGGGATAATCTGCTTCAGCCAATTCAATCGCGGAAATTAAGTCTTTACCTTTACCAAGTTTCGATATTACTTCATCAGAATCAGCGTCATTTCGAGTAACCTCGAAAGTTCGCTTGTTAATTAAATAATACGAATTATCACTCATGTCTATATTATATCATCTTAACTAGATTCTGTCAATCTCCCAAAAAACTCCTCGATAAAAGCAGCTCTTCCTAAGTGAAAATTATGCAATTCCCCACCGACAGTATGTTCAACCATACCACAAGACAAAATATAGTCTTGGATTAACTCAACAAGAGTTTCTGGTTCAGGTTCTAACACCTTTCCAGACTCAACCATATCAAGCCATCCAGAGACTCTGGTTTTTTGTTCGCTGGTTAGCATGGGGTGGAGGCGGGGATGAGTGACATCCCGTCCAGACCTTCACAAAATAACCGTCTACATGTTTTTCATCCGTTGAGGACGCCAGCGTTTTAACCACTACGCCTGTGGTTGTGATTGATATTATGCTCAATCAAAAGCTGATCTTGTGTGTATTCTCGCCCGACACTTTCCCACAAGCAAGTTCATGTCGAACGCCGTCAGTTAAGCGAAAGCTGTAACTGAAGGAACAGATAAAGCGTCCCATATCCCGTCAAGGATAGCGGTAACTTTATTTGCTATATGCTTCAAAAATTTAGCATTTGTTTTTTAACCCTGTTTAACGGCTCTTGGTCAAAGCCGACATGCAGATTATTCTGAGAGAAACCTGTCAAAGCAAGTCGCCCCCGATTTGTATATTATATCACAATAAAACAGTGGGGACAAATTTAACTAATATTTAACCAATTTAAATCTGGATCTTAATTCTTTTTAAATAAATTTGTTGATGGTGGAACGGTCCCATCGTACGCTTTTCTAATGTCGGCACCAGGTGTCCCAAGCCCAGGGACAAAATCGGTATATTCGATTTTTTCTCCTTCAAAAGCGTCGGTAAACTGGTTGATCATTGACTCTACCTGATAGTTCTGATCGTGGTAGTAGTCTCTGATGCTCTGTTTCATGAGCGACTTTATTGCCGCTCGTTGTTCTTTGTCTGCGATTACCGCATCGACAAGGGTGAGCATCTTACCCTCTAAATTCGAGTTCCAGGTTGTCTGGGACTGGATTGCATTACTTAACCTAGTAAATGGCCATTGATCTCTGGACATACTATTAACTGAACTTGACATAACTCCTCCTAACTTGACCCCACTGTTCTGTTGTGAATGTGCAGTTGCAATTGTAACCTAATTGTGATATAATGTCCAAGCAAATGAAATCAATGTCGCGTTCCTACCAGAATCAAGATTACGCCTAACGGGGTATCTTTTCTTGTGGAAACAAAAAAGAACCCCGAAGAGGGGTTTTTTAGTATGCGGGGGAGTGTGACGGCTCGCACACCTGTCTCATAAGCAGGGGGAAACAGTTCGACTCTGTTCTCCGCAACATAAGTACGATTCTCTATTGTGGAGAATAGAACTTTAACATATAATGTGTCTATGGGATACAAAGACAAACTTAAGCAAAAAGCTTATCAACAAAAACATTATCAAAACAACAAAGAAAAATATCGTGCCAATAGAAAATCACACAGACCTTCATATGTGGCAAGAAATATTAAATTTATTGAAGAGTATAAACTGGGGAAACCTTGTCTTGATTGTGGTGGTATTTTCCCGTCATGCTGTATGGAATTTGATCACAGAATACCTAAAAAGGACATCTACCATTCTATCTCCGCCCTGGTCCAAAAATCTGCGAGTATAGAAAAGATTAAAAGTGAAATAAAAAAATGTGATTTGGTTTGTTCTAACTGTCATGCCATAAGAACATCTAATCGTATTTATAAAATGGGATTGTAGGATAGTGGCTCATTCCACTCGCCTGTCACGCGAGAAATCGGCAGTTCGAATCTGCTCAATCCCGCCCAATCTAGGGTAGCTCAGCTGGTGGTAGCACTCGACTGTTAATCGAGGGGTCGGGGGTTCGAGTCCCTCTCCTAGAGCACAATGCGAGATCGTCTAACAGGTAGGACACAACTCTCTGAAAGTTGAGATGGTGGATCGTACCCATCTCTCGCAACACAAGCCCCTGTCATTTAACGGATAGGATGTCTGTCTACGAAACAGATAATGAAAGTTCGATTCTTTCTGGGGGCACACGATTCGGGATCGTCTAGTGGTAGGACAGCTGGCTTTGACCCAGCTAACGGAGGTTCGAACCCTTCTCCCGAAACATTGGCCATTATAAGGAACTGGTGTTCCAGGGTGCCTGTAAAGCACTTGTCCCTCGGACTAGGTGGGTTCGATTCCTACAGTGGCCACATTGGAAGGGTTGAGCAGTGGTAGCTCGGTTGTCTTGAAAACAACTGCCTGAAAGGGCGTGCAGGTTCGAATCCTGTCCCTTCCGCTCTGGAGGGTGGGTAGGACGGTAATACAACGGGTCGCTAACCCGTCGCCGAAAGGCGTAATAGGTTCAACTCCTATACCCTCCGCAAACCCTTACTACGAGAGAGTATTTTATATATAAATATATAAAATACTCTCTCGTAGTAACTCTCCTAATATTAGGAAGAGATTAAACTATTAATCAATCAGAGCATAGTTTACGATAGCGTTATAAATCACACTAAACTTCTTATATATATGAAAATGTCCCACCTCGAGTTGTGCTTATATTAGGAAGCGTTAGTTATTTATTTTCTATAACTTTAGTAATTCACCAGAGGTTTTCTGTTGTTGTAATTTAATATAACTATAGATTTCACTTATTTTACGGGGCTTAAGTCCCCAAACATCCACTCCACAATCAATGTGTCTATTGGTGAGCGAATTTATTTGATGATGTTTATTTCCGTGTAGGTGTCCGTGATAGTTCCACCAACCAGTTGGTAAATTTTCATACGGTTTGTGAGTAAAAATTATGGGTTCTCCGTGATTCCAATTGAAAAAAACTGGATTGGGTATCACAGTAAAGCCAAAATTGGTATATGCGGACTCATTAAACCTATCGTGATTGCCAAGAACTAGGTATTTACGCCCGTTGAGGCGTGGAAGCCAATTTTGTGCTGTTTCAACGCGACACAGAGCCAAATCCCCGAGATGTAATACTATATCTTGGTCACGAACTACACTATTCCACTCTTCTACAGCCACTTCTTCCCATCCCAATTCACGATACCCCCACTCCACCATACGGGCGTGACCAAAGTGATGATCCGATGTAACAAATACTTGGTCAGTTAGTTTCATTGTAACTCCCTTAATGCGTTGTTTGGCCACTCCATGGTCCACTTGATACTTGTTGCAAAGGGTTCAGCGAACTTCCACTCTTGTCCATGGAGAATTACCACCATCCCCGCAGGGGTATAGGAATACTTGACTAGCTTATTTTGTTTTCTTTTACACTTCTTACAAACAACTGGGATATAGCCCTCTCCTGGCTGGATTGGATCCATAATTTGATATGACCAAATATGGTCGCAGACTAAATCATTCAAAAAATCTCTAGTATTTATCATACGGCTTGCATCCCAAACATTTTAGCAGTAAAGGCATATTGTGGTTGAGAGATACACCTCATTAGCATTCTTTGAGAATATCTGAAAACTCTCCCACACTTCATACAGTAAATTTTAGTTTTGGGTTTGGGATGAATATTAATACTTAGGCGACCAGCGGTACCAGAACAAGGTACCCCCTCAAGATCCATCCTTAAATCTGGATGAGAACATATTATATCTTTTAGAGCTGATTTGGTGTCCATAGTAGTTTCTTCGCAATCTCAGTAACCACATTGGTGGTGACGGCATTACCCATCATTTTATATCTTTGAGAGTCCGACATTGGGGTATCCCCATGGCCGAGGGCAGTCCAGCCATCGGGGAAACCCTGAAGTCGTTCACATTCTACTGGGGTAAGTTTGCGGATAGTAAGCCCATCAAAAACTCCAGTTCTCTGACCATGGTTGTCTAACCCCTTGTGATAATTCCCATCAAGGGTGTTTGCTTGATCTTTTATTTTTAATTCTCCCATATTAACGAGGATTCCATGCCTATCTTGTCCCGTTAGGGTGAAACTTGGTTCCCCGTTCTCCTTAAATCTTCTACCATTTTGTCGCTTAGTAACACGATCTGGAGTTAATACGGGGATCACAACCGATGGTAGATTTCCATGAGACTCACTACGAAGGGTAGGGCTAAGATTTTTATCTTCTACCCCATCTTTCCTAGACGGATCGTCCACCATATAAAGCCCAGTTTTGGCACCTAATCCCCCCGCTTGGCTCGCAAGCGTAGAAGAAACCCCGCTGTCTTTATAGACGCGAGATCCTTGAGGAAAATTACGAGAGAAAGTTTTACCGTTATCTAGCCAGAGCTTGGCTTTTTCACTGAGGATTCCCCCAGCGTACTCAAGAGCCTTTGGGTTAAAGCTGGTGAGAGGAAATACTTCTGGTCTGGGTGTTCCTCTAAGATGTCCGATAATGAACACTCGCTCTCTGTTTTGGGGAACTCCGAAGTTCTTACTGTTAAGCACTTGCCATTGCACATCATACCCAAGCTCATCCAGCGTGGAGAGGATAACTCCGAAAGTTCTTCCTTGGTCGTGATTGAGTAGGCCTTTGACATTTTCGAGGAGAAGTAGGCGTGGTTGTTTTTGTTTGACAATCCGTGCGATTTCAAAAAACATAGTACCTCGGGTATCTTCAAATCCTCCCCGCTTTCCAGCAACGCTGAAACTTTGGCAAGGAAATCCCCCGCAGAGTAAGTCAAAATCTGGGATTTCTTCTGGCTCGACTTTTCTAATATCTCTGATGTCACATTCTCCATAGTGCCTCCTGTAGACTGAATTTGCATATTTATCCCACTCGCTGGAATACACACAAAGTGGTTTTGTTGCCAACTGTTCTTGCTGAGTGTCGGGGAGTAGTCCATCGTTGGGTTCCCACGATAATAACCTCTCGGCCTGTTTATCATAAAAGGCTTTGTCAATTCCATAGTGGAATCCCCCCACTCCTGCAAACAAATCTATATATTTAATCTGACTCATGATCTCTCTCCCACTCAATATAAGCCTTTTGGAATGCTAAGAGTAGAAGAATTATAACAGCCAAAAGCCCGAGGACCACTACTCCAAAAATTGTGAGGGCTATCAAAAGTATATTAATCATCCGATTGAGATCCTTAAGTTTTTTGGCATACAGGGACACCACCAAGTATATGGTTCGATTCTACCAGTTACTTCGTTCTTTGTGGTCTTTAAGGTTTTACCACAATTCAAACACTTTGGCTTTTCCCCCTTGCCCCGATTATTCGGGTAGTAAAGGTGATCACACCACCCCGTTGGATTGCGGATTGCCTTTAGGGTCCCACAGATCGGACAGTAATTGGAATTACAATAATCCTCGTGATTTTCTCCTATTTTTGCATGGCAGTTGCAAGAATATTCTTTTATCATGACAGTAATACCGCAATAAGAAACCAAAACCAACTAAATTCAACATCAGAAAAAAAACAAAGAAGAAGATAAAATATCAATGTCATAGTTGATATATTATATCAAACTATAGGGGTATTGTCAATTACCCGATTAGAGATTTAATCTTGGCGTATTTAACCCACCACCACCCACCACCAGAGAAAATATCTTTAATTTGCTGGCGAACTGGGTCGTTAATATAAACTTCTTTTGGCACCTCTTTGATAACTTCCTTGATTACCTCAACTGGAACTTCCTTAATCACTGGGGGCTTAGATTCACATACCCCAAGTTTGTAGGTCATATCATTGAGCCATTTGCGAGCGTCACCAAGCGACATCACTCCCCACTTGTCACCCATATCTACCTGAGTATTGGGATCGGAAAAAACAGTTGGAGTAGTTGGTGGGTTATTTGGAGTTGGGGCAGGAGGATCAAATGGAACATTAAATGCTCTGCAAACTCCCCGCGCGATAGCGTTAGCGACAATGTTTGTGTCGGCAAGGATTACTTTGTCGTGAGGATTTTGGACAACCCCTTGTTCGATAAGAACACACGGAGTCTTTGGACTCAAGCGTGACCACATGTAATATTTGGTCATGTTGACATTAACTCTCTCTGGGTGATGTTCAATCCCTGAGTGCGTAAAATATTCAGCAATGATAGCATCCCTGATCTCGGCAGATCTCTGCCACATTAGATCAACCGACTTATCACCAGATCCAACACACCCGCCACCAACGCCCTTGTAAATATCAGCGTCGCCGTGGAGAGATAAAAATAAATCAAAATCTTTGTTAATTTCAGAATCGGGTGGATCAGCAGCCACTAATTGGATAACAAAACCCTTACTTTGAAGGATTTCACTTAGTCTATTGCGAATTCGTACATTGAGTTCAATTTCCCCAGGAGCTCCAGTAGATCCACTTGTTCTTCCTTCGTGTCCAGCTTGTAGGCAGATGAATGTCATATTATCCCTCCAATTTTTGCTATAGGACACAAGCATAAACTAGTTGGATACAAAAGTCAAACTGAATATTACGAAGTAATATTTTAGGAACTAATATCAGGAAGATTGAATCTCTTTAAGTTTGGCACGGATTTTATCCATTGCTTCCCTTAAAGGCTTTCCCTTAGCTGCGTCAGGATAAAGCTCATCTGGGGTCAGTGGTCCCCCTTTGCCGATTAGGGGTTGATCTAAGTACCTACGCTTCAGATAGGCAGACTTTACATGGGGAATGGAGATTGCGAACTTATCAAACCACACCACCCCACGCATCCCATTGTTCATGGCATCTTTTAAAACTTTGATTTGTTTCTCGTTGAGCAGGAAACGATCTTTTTCTACGATTACTTCCCACTCCTCATGATAATCCTGTGGCATCTATGCCCCTCTTGTAAGGATCTATTTTTTTACGGAAGTCATCAACATCTTTTTCTATCCAGGTTTTTAATCCTGCATAGTAGTTTTTATAAGTTTTACCCTTGGCACTCATCCAGTTTTTCATAGCACGGAGCCGTCTCTCGACATAATCCAGTGGCACCTTAAATTCTTCAGCGATTGTCATTAAATCCTCCGCAGTTATATCATCAACCGATGAATGTTTCTTTTTAGCCACAACCAACTCACCTTCTTCGTAAGGAACCAACCCTTGATCCCCCACACCCCCTTTATTATTAATACTAGTATTTATATCTTCCTTTTCCTGTTCCTGTTCCTTAGACCCTGTGTACAGGGTGTCCACAGGGTGTCCACAGGCTGTGTACAGGGTGTATATTTCCTCTGGAAGTGTTTTTTCTAGTTTTTTTTGAGCCACCTCAATGCTCGGGTTCCTCATTGGGTTGTATTTGCAGTAATTTTTGACAATTACCCACCCATTATGGTAAACTACCTTTGATTTTAGCTCTTTGAAACATGTTTGGAGTCGCTTATCGGAGAGTCCTGTATAAGAAATTATAATTTGAATAGGGATCTCATAGCATCCAATAATGTTAGAGACATCATTTAAGAGTAAAAAAAGGAATAAAAGCTTTGAATCTGGAGATAAACTATAGAACCAGGAGTCGTTAAAAATGCGATTGTCAATCAATAATGTTTTTGACATATATAAATCTCCCCTATGGCGTATTATTTTAGCATATTTTGACTAAAAAATCAACTGTGACGGCGTGGAGATTCGAACTCCAGATAATGGGCTGAGAACCCATTGTGCTACCACTACACTACACCGCCTTTAGCCTATATCTGATCTCTGTTGAGGAGATTCCCTTAGTGTGGGGGATGTAGGCAAGAATTATACCCCGCTCATCTAGCCAGTCTTGAGTAAACCTCATTTGTCCATAGTAGTCTCGGCGTGCCCAATCAGAGGAAATTGCGACAATATTTGGACGAACATGTTCGATGGCTGGTTTAGAATCTTCGTCCCCGATATTGGTGATTACTTTATCCACCAAACCACTCGCTTCAAGCATTAATTTCCGCTCAACCAAAGTAAACACAGTTTTCTGTTGTTTATACCTAAGAACAAACTCATCTGTGTTGAGAGCTACCCATACTTTTCCTTCGGGTCCCGCCAATTTTCTACACTCTTTAAGAAAATTAATATGTCCCCAATGAAACAAGTCAAAAGTCCCGCCCGTGTATACAATCATATTCCTCCTTTTTCCCAATTCTAGCATACTATGGGGTGGTATGACAGAGTTGAACTGTCTCTTCTTGGTTCACAGCCAAGTATGACTACCGCTACATCAATACCACCACGATTCTCATTTCACTTAAAGGCACTTTTTCTGTCTTTTCTGAAATGAGTTGTGCCTAAAAGAGTTGAACTTATGTCCCCGCTTTATCAGAGCAGTATTCTACCGTTGAACTAAGGCACAGTGGTAGAGGTAGGTAATGCTCCCACTTCTCCTGTGCTTCAAACAGGCGTCTCGACTTCGCGACGGCTCTACCAATTTATTGGACATCCGTACAGGATTTGCACCTGTGATAACTGTTCTGCAAACAGTCGCCTTACTGCTTGGCCAACGGATGAACTTGTGACCCTGTAGGGAATTGAACCCTACTTACCAGGATGAAAACCTGGTGTCCTAGCCGATAGACGACAGGGCCATTGGTGGGGCTGGGTGGATTCGGACCACCGATGTTCCGCTTAAAGGGCGGATGCAATAGGCCACTATGCTACAACCCCAATGTGGGCTCAGACAGAATCGAACTGTCGATATCTCGCTTAAGAGGCGAGTGCAGTAGCCACTTTGCTATGAACCCTGCTTTTATATTCTCTCATATATTTATTAAATGCCTCTCGGCACAATTGACACTTACAATATCTCCATGCGGATAAGGTTCCATGGGTTTCTCTTGCGTTTTCTTGTCCTAAATCTTCTCTTGTTTTTTTAATATGACAAGATTTACATAATAATTGACATTTTTTTATTTCCTCATTATATTTTATATAAGATATATTCCACAACTTAGAAATATCAAAAGATTTTTTTGTATAGTCTTTATGATCAAGTTCTAATTTTTTTAGAGATCCACATTTTGAACAACATCCCCCCAGAAGTTTGACAGCCCCTTCTCGGCGAGAATGATATCTCTTTTTAAGATATCCCCTCATATATTCATTTGAATTTGTCATAAATATATTATGACATACTTGCTTTACTGAAACAAGTGTTCCCACCAGGACTTGAACCCGAATCTATTCCTTAGAAGGGAATTATTCTATCCATTGAACTATAGGAACTCTGTAGATCTCAAAGGAATCGAACCTCTGTCAGTCGGGTATAAGCCGACAGCTCTACCATTGAGCTAGAGATCTAAATGTGGGCAACCAGAGATTCGAACTCTGACTACACGGTTTCTAAAACCGTTCCCTCTACCAATTGGGGTAGTCGCCCGAGGTGGCGATAAAAGGACTCGGACCTTTACCCTTGCGGACCTGCTCTTAAGGCAGGCGTGTCTACCATTTCACCATATCGCCTAGTGCGGGTGTGCTAGAGAACTTACCATTACCCTGCGTTCCTCATAGGAGCAAGGGTGTTAGCTCGGAAGGCGACGGCCAGCACCACACTTCAGGAAAAGGGGACTCTTCTGGATTCCCACTTACATTCCATAGCCCTCTAGCATACGAGTGTCTTTCACCCACTGAGCTCGGAAAAATGGGCGGGGGGCTATATCAGACTCGAGAAAACTCAGTCTAGTTTCCCCCCGACCTAAAGCGATCCGATACTCAGGCGAAGGTAGCTGATTAGCAATTTCGGTCTTAACACCTTCCACCGCTCATGCTTCCTAGTCTAGCAAGGGAGCGTCCAAACAGTTGGGATGGACCGCCTCCACGCGGGTTAGCTTAATCAACTTAGAGGTTAAGTGCTTACGGCCAGTAAGACCCTCTCCTAAGTATCCGATGTGGCCTGCGAAGGAATCGAACCCTCATAGTCGGTATGTAACACCGATGTTCTACCACTGAACTAGCTGGCCTAGAGAACCCTGGGTTATTCATCCCCTAGAGCACGGGTTCAATGCTTGGAAACATATTATACCATACTTACTTAAAAATTAAAAGGGGATAATTGTATCCCAGGCATCTTTATTGGACTTAATCTTGTGTCCGTTAATCGCCATGATTGCATCAGAGTCATATTGATCGCTCCATAAATTACTTGTCCCCCCGAGTATTTCACCAATGTAAATAGTAGCCCGCTTAACAACTCCCTCGTTACTATGTTCGACAATATTTCCAATGCTACACTCAAACCAATCATATTCACTTACTGGTAAAACTAGAACATCATCAGCCTTGGGGATAATAGGTCTGCCCATTATCTTAGCTAGAACAATATCGGCATATTTAGTCTTCTTTGGATTCATCTGGAGTTTATACTTACTCATACTTAAATAAGAATCTAATAAACTTAATAACATCCATAGGGTCAGCTAGATTAACCTTCTCCCCTCCCCCCGCATTCCTTAACCTCTGTGCCATTGTATTACGATGGACCCTAAAGTAGATCGCAAGTTCTTTAATTGTAATTCGCTTAGTCTTTCTCATTTGGCTTTCGTATGTAGGGCTCTAAATATTTCCAAATATCCTCTACTTTATGTTTTCCAAGATGGTTCTCCCCGCCCTCACTATCATCTACAAAATAAGCTCTAACCTGGTCAATACTTGTCAGCTTCCCAAGGGTAGCATCAAACATACAGCTCTGGAGAGCTTTTCTAAAATAACTAACATTGATAGCCGCTACCGCTTCTCCCTTAGTAGGATAAACAAGCTCTGCCTCAGCCCTAGTCATATGATAATGTTTAGCAATCGCCTCAGCCTGCCAAAAAGTAATCGGCTCCTCCCACCATTTCCCCGTCATTGTTCCTCCCAGTCTTTTTCATTTTCCCTACAACAATTTCCAGTACAGACTACGCTCCCATAATGTTTATCACAATATGGGTTATCACAATGCCCACATTTACCCGTCGCTAGTTCTCCACACACACAACAAGTCTCTTTCTCTAGTTGGGTCATGCTTCCTCCATAAATTTAAGTATATAGTCTCTCTCATATCTCCGATCCCCCCTCGGTCCTAGGCGAACAGACTTAAATTTCCCCTTCGACTCCCAGCGTTTAAGGGTATCTGTAGAAACTCGCAGTATTTTGGCAACTTCTTTGATCGTAAGTAGGCTGTGATCTGGGATCATTTTATATCTCCTTTTAAAGAACTTAGGTTCTCTCTGTGCATTATAGCACGGATTATGCACAATTGCAAATAATAAGAGTCTAAGATGCTAGTTGAGGTGTGTGCTTATATTAGGTAAAAGACATCAGTATTGAAACACCCTTCGATGATTAATATTTTTAACTACGATCTTACTTAGTTCGTAGCAAGTAAGTCGATAATAATGGGCTGTTTCGTTGGGTCCCTGGGACTCCCGCTCTCTTAGGTGGATAAATCCTTCTATGCGGTCAACTTTATCTACCACCCCAGTATGGTATGACCAATTCTTGACTAGGTTCCCCCACTGGGGGCTAGGTTTAACAACCTCAAAATCAATGGTCGCCCCAACAGGAATAATCCCGAGTAAATGAAAATCAGCAAGATCCTTATCCTCTTTATTTAGTGTGAAGCCATCCATATTCATCCTTTGGATTAACATCCTCTACTACTATTTCAGACCATAAGCGGTAATCTCGGGGAGAACTCATAGCCCTATTTAAAACAACGCCATCAAGATCTGTCTCCACTACGGTAGCATGATGTCGTATACCATATCCAGAACCTTCTCTGTCTGGGTCGGCATACAAATGTTTGCTGAAGTGCCATATAATCCTGTCTCCAGGTCGTAAGTTATGGAAGAGAGAAATTTCAACTAATTTTTTTATTTTTTTTGAAAAAGGGGTCTTCATCTATAAATCCTCAGTATGGGGTTATTATACTATGGGTATATAAGATGAGTCAATATAGAGTTTTTATTTTTTATTATCTTGGGGAAGAGAGTACGATACGCCTAGGCATAGACCTATAATAGATTTTACACCAGGGGGCATACCTACGATGTCGCACAATATATGTTGTAAGACACTAAATAACCAGAGATTAAACACTAATTAATTAATTATTAATGTATATATAATGTACTGATATATCAATCTAATATATACACATAGTGTAGTAGTACAGTAGTATATATACACACTCCCCACCATACCCGTACACATAGTATAAATACTATAGGACTCTTAATATAGTGAGGATAATATAGGCATGGGATATTTGAGGGGCGTATAGCACAGGGATAGGGTGAGGATATACAATCCGTAGGACCATGCCACCTACCTATATAATCAATCTATTAATCAATCATCTATATACTAGATTACAACTGTATATATACCACTGTTACCCTGTCATTCTACATTAACACCCTGTCACACCCTGCCTACAGCCTGTATAGTGGCATACATAGCCAATATAACTATAAGCCTACCCTATAATATGTATATCCTATAGTATCAAACTACATCCTACCTATTGACATAGGGTATATATTGTGATATAACTATATATAATATATACATATAGGGGGATACATATGAACTACCCAAAACGCAAGGTTATAGGACTGTCAATTATTATAGGTCTATCCCTATTGATCGGGTATAAGATCGGTTACAATCGGGGTTATGCCGTCCCAGCGGACACCACATATACTATCAATATCTCACAGCATGAGTATGCCATCAGTCAAGCCATACTAAAACGGGATATAATCGGCGGGTTAAAATGGGCAGAAGATAGCGAGACGGCGGGGATATTGTTATCAGTACATGACTTTATTGCAGGGTGTACTGGTGAATATGGGTATATAACACAGTCTAGAGCGTGTTTTGATACCTTCGAGAGAATAACAGGGGAGAAATCCACATCTGATCCAGAGTGATATAGTTCGATATAGATATTGATCTAGTTTGATCTATTGACACTATACCACTATACTATATAATCATATATAGATATACATACACAAGGGGGACACATGATAGACACAACTCAAATACTTTCAACTCTTACACTCTGGACCATCTATCTATCATTAATCTGGGGTGTTATCTATGCAATCTATAAACTCATAAAAGAAAAGATAGAATATAACCATCGCCACAACGGGGGAATTAAATCATGGCGAACACGATCACGCCGTGAGCGGGTTATAGTCAGGGTAAAATCAAAACCCCGTATAATACCCGTATATGTCAATAGTCAGTTAGATAGTTATATAGTAACCAGGTAATAACCTGGAAAGGGGGATAATATGGGATTATCACTAGAGATAGTTAGAAAACTACAACTAGGATTCACGCCAGAGATTGATCTAGCCAATGATCAGCCACTAGACGGCTACGATCAAAAGCGGGTAGAGACTGAAGCCAAGCGATACGGGGTTAATCTGGTGACAGTCGGGGGGAATGCAAAAGAAGCATAACCATATCAAAATATAACAATATATATCAAAGGGGGATTATATGAGCACAATATTAAAACTAGACAGGGAAGCTATATTTTATGTACCTAGCACAACGGGACTGGCGGGGAAGTCTAGCAAGGCAACAATAGCCAAGCGAGTGAGTGAGATAGCAAAACAATTTAGTCAATGGTTTGGAGGGGTGACAGTTACTAAAGTGACAGGGGGATATATAGCCGATAATGGCGAATATATAACCGAGACTATACACACCGTGGCAAGCAGTACAGATAGCGAGGGACTAGCCAAGCATAGGGGAGAGGTTGAGAGACTAGCCGAGACTAAGCGGACAGAATGGGGACAAGAAACTATAGGCCTAAAGTTTATCAAGGGGTCAGAGTTTGATCTGATAGGTTAGTTATTACCCGCCATAATGTGGCGGGATTATAGCCAATCTATTATATACGGCTATAGGGGGATAATATGATAATCAAGTTTATTGTAAACGGTCACAAGATAGAGATAACCCAAGATCGAAGCGGTAGCACATGGGAGAGGGTAGACGGGAAAACATCCTATAGTATTAATGCGGAATTAGTGCGAGACGGTAAGATCATACAACATAGGCGATCACTAGGGCGACTACTAGCGGACATTATCGAATATTATCAAAATAACTAAGGGGGGATCATATGACAATCTATCAACAATTACAGGAGTTATATCTAGAATGGGTCAATGATTATCTAACAATTGATAAGTTTGCACTAGATCACGGCCTCACACCTAACGAAGGATTCAGACTAGTACAGGGACTCAAAAAAATGTTTGATAGTCAATAATATAATCACGGGGGATATATGACTAAACATCTAGACAATTGCAAGCGGGTATTCTCAAAATATGATCAGAATTGCCCGAGGTGTAGGGAATTAATAGCAGGTGATAAACCCCGTGCAGGGTGGCAATCCTCATATTATGCCATGCAGGTGGAGCGGTTACGGGGTGAGAAGTGGGAGAGGTGTAGCCATGGGATAGAACATCAAAACCCTGGGGGATACTGTAACATCTGCGGAAATGGTCGAGACTTTAGTTAATATATACGGGGGGATTATGAGGCAATATACATATATCACAACTACAGGCAAGCATATCGAAGTAATGGCGGATAACCCCAGCCAAGGGGTGGACATTGCACGGGGTAAAATCTGGGAGTTAGCACGGGGAAGCCGTGACCATATAGAGGTAATACGGGTATATGGCAAGGTTACACGATCATACTATACGGGGGATAATGATCAATATATATACACTCTAGCGGGGAGGTTATAACATGATATACAATACAATTATGGAGATAAAAGCAATAGAACCCACAAATACTATGGGACAACCTATAGTAAACAATGATCCCGATGACTACGAACCTACCCAGTCAATACGGGGTATGCTTCACGCTTGGTATACCGTGCTTCGCTATGGGTACACCGTGGAAACCATGGGGGATAATCTCCAAACTGATCATACCATCTCTAATACTTGACAATCTATATATAATATGATATAATGTAATTAATCAATTAAACAAGGGGGACAACTTGAAAGCGATTGACGGACACCTACCCATAAACTGCAAGTATACAGCTATTAAAGCTGATTATCTGGGCGACAACTTCTGTACCTGCCAAAATTGCGACCTACCTATTAATCTAGTAGTCACCCTTCGGAATGAGTCTGGCGAGTGCTTCGATGTAGGTAGTGATTGTGCCGAGGCTTTGCAAGGGGTGGATAGTATTGAGTACTGGAAAACAAAACAAGTCGCCAAGGTCGCCCGCCAAACCCGCTCCTATGTAGCAAAATTGAGGAAAGCTAAGAGAGAAAACCGCCTGGAAGTGGGGGAGAAGTACTGGGTTATATATCCAAAACCTCTCGACACGCTAGAGGAAAACATCTGGAATATCAGAGGTAATTTGACAAGTAGGGCATATCAACTATTTATAGGGGGGATAAAATGACAAGCATAATTGAGGGCAAGTACGAATTTGTTAAAAATGATCGAGAGATTAGGGGATTAATCCATTATGAGCTAACCATATATAATAATAACGCCAAGAAAGCCTGGAATAGATTTTATAAGGCATTCTACTTTACAAGTGATCAAAATAGAACAAACTATATCAATAACTTCATCTCAAATATTAGATCACACGCTCAAGCTAAACTAGATCGGGCGAAAGCTCGCAAGGAGATGATAAACCCCGCTAAGGTGGGGGATATTCTATCCGCTTCGTGGGGACATGATCAAACGAATGTGGACTTCTACCAAGTGCTAGAGGTTAAAAATAAATCAGTCACCATCCAGGAAATAGGGTTACAGCCTACAGATCGGGACACGGCGAATAGTATGGCTGATTATGTAATACCACGACCAGGGGCATTTTTGAAAACAAAGCCTATAACTAGAGTGGTCAAGTGCTACAGTCAGGATAAAGATCAGTATTGTGTCAATATCAATCAAGTCGCTAGTGCTAGTAAGTGGGACGGGCGACCAGAATATAGATCATGGTACGCTTAATTAATATCGGGGGGATATATGAAAGCAATGACTAAAGAGCAAGCTAAAGCACTAGAGGCAATCACAAAATGGCAAGACGCTACTCTACCAGGAACGCCAGAACACACTAGAGCCCTGATAGCAGGTACAATGATTATGACTATTCTACCTCTCACGGGGGATCAATTATCAGATATAGATGAGATTATTAATAGATAACTTGACATTATCTATATAATATGGTATAATATAACTATAATAAAATACTCAAGGGGGACAAAATGAGTACCTGCAATTTTAGTTTACCAAGTACAGCACCTAGACACTATACAATCGGGGTTAATGAGGAGCTTGAGAGCTGGCAGTTTGATGACGCTATTGCTAATGTCGCTAGTGATCTAGCTAAGATTGAGCCAAAAATCCACTATGATGATGACGGCTACCACGGGCGGGATGTACAGCGAATTTGCAGATGGGATCTACCTATTTATGATAAAGAGTCGAAAGATTGGGATAGGGTGAGTATATATGCCATAGTAGAAAGCGGATACTACCAGGGGGCGATGTTTGATATTGACTTGCAGGAAGTCGAGGATATTAAACTTAATAAAACGCTACAAAATCGGGTAGATAAAATTAAACGCCAGATTGAGGCGGTTTATGCTCGCCACACCTACCAGATTGTCAGGGTCGCCGTGTTTAGTAATGGGGAGGGGTGGTATCAGCCCGCTAGTGATAGATCAATCTTGAAAGCCGTTGCTACGGGACAGGTAAAATAATATAGCGAATATATAAGATTATATAAACTTATATAAGGAATTAATAAAAAATATATGAAAACTATAAAAGTTGCCTACCGCACATCCCCATACTGGCATACTGGGGAGCAGGAGCTCAAGGGGAAAGACTATAAGTGCAAATATTGTGGGGCAAAATTGTGGGTATCTCCTGGGAACACTGTATATTGTGATGAGGTACACCCAGACCTGAAACCAGATGAAAAATATAATGGAATTATATTAGATTAGGAGAAATATGCCAAAACTCAAAAAATCATATGCTATAGGGATATATGCAGTTAGGGGGATCTTCGGACAGATTAAAGAGATACGGCTAAAAGTGCTACGGGGTGGGGATAAGGGAAAATCAAACTGGGGACTACTTGGAGCTAAAACGCTCAAAAATAATGAGTGGTTGATTATAGATGAGAATGGAAAACTAGATACTACAGTTGAAAAGGATTATACAAAATGAAACTATCAACGCTATCTGATTATTATAACTATCGCAATGTACCCCATACTAAGATTATAGAAAGGGCGGTGGCAGGGGGATTGGTGGTCGAGGAGGGTGACACACTCACAAAGATTATAGATAAATCTATCCCAAAATATGGGTTAGCAGTTAGCAAGTTGAATCCATACGCATTTTATTATAATCGTGAACTAGATAACTAAGGAGTATATGAAACTATTGACTAAAGAAATACTAAAGAAATTACCACCGCTTTATTCTCAAGATGAGAAAGGCATGGAAGCTATAGCCTATGTTAAATTCTTCACACCAGACAGTAGCTGGACCTGGTATGCCACCGAGTTTGATGGTGATGATACATTCTTTGGATTGGTGGATGGGTTAGAGCGAGAGCTGGGGTATTTTAGTTTGAAAGAATTAGAGAGTATAAGGGGTAAGCTGGGACTACCAGTAGAAAGGGATCTATATTGGGAGGCACGCAAATTATCAGAGATTAAATAAGGGGGATTAGATGACAGTTAATGTAAAGTCAATCAACCGTATCCCTAGTGTGAGACAAGAGAGGATTATCACGGGAATGACGGCAATAGATAGACTGCTAGGCGGGGGATTTGTGCCTGGGGAAGTGGTGATGTTAGCAGGAGAACCAGGGGTGGGAAAGTCTACGCTCCTTCTCCAGTTGTCCCACAACCTAGCCATTCGAAACAAAAAAGTATTGTATGTGTGTGGGGAAGAAAATCTCCCACAAGTAAAATCAAGGGCTGATAGATTGGGGACACTTGACCCCAAAATTATCTGTACTGAAACCACTAGTTTAGAGGATCTCTTCTCTATTGATAAAGAGATTAATGCAGACATCTTAATTGTAGATAGTTTGCAAATGCTACGATCAATCAAAAAGAAAGCACTCCCAGGATCGCCGACTCAAATGAGATATTGTTTAGATGAGCTCCAGTCTTACATTAAACCTACCCCAAAAGTATTAGTTATAATCGGACACTCTACTAAGTCAGGCATGATCGCTGGACTTCTAACACTACAGCATACTGTAGATGCAGTATTCTTTGTGAGTAAAGATGAGGAGGGCGGGAGATTTATAGAGGCTAAAAAGAATCGATTTGGGGATAGCCAAGAGGGGATAGGATTAATGATGACCGCCACGGGGCTACACGAATTAGACGAGGAGGGGCGAATAGTGATAGATGTGGGGACATCTCCAGAAGTGATAGCTCCTAGAGAACTTGTATTACCATACAGAGAAATTAAACAGGCTATAGATGGGGGAAGCTGGATAAACAAGTTTGTAATCAATAATGATATTAAATGGTTATATGAGAATATAACAGGAGAAAAGTTGACAGGACAGATAGAGTATGATATAATATGTAGAGTGAAAAATAGATAGGAGATTTATGATATATTGGCAAGAACAAGCACCAGTTTTAGAATTGACTAAAGAAATGTTGGATAATGCCAAGCCACATAGTGTACTCTGGCAGGGACAGGGATTTATCGAACATCCATGGTTTAACCAGGCTAAAGATTTTATCGCAGATGATCATAGAAGTGTAATGGTAAAGATAGTGATCTTTCGTGGTGGGATAGCTGATTGGTGTATCTATCACTCGCTAGACGCTAACTTAGAGCTTGCAGATAATTTAGACGGGGATATGCACCTACAAGCTAGTTACGAGCGTGTTTTAAGCTCGGGAGGTAAAGTTCGCAATGAAAAAGTTATTCGCTCACTTGTCAAATGCAGTGATGAAGTTATGGAGTTATATAGGTATTAATATGAGACGCAGAAACAAACATAAAAAGGGTCGCTGGGCAGGGACAATTCTATTTGTAGGATTGTTTACCCTCGGGGCAACTATTAAATGGTTGTATGATGATCCTCCTCAACCTATTATTATCTCTCCGCTTGGTCATTCTACTCATGCCATTGCTTCTACTCCAGCACCATCACCATTGACAGTTGACACTCAAGTGTCAAGTGAAAAGGTGGATGTAGTAGCTGTTGTAGATAAGATTTGGGCTTTAGAAAGCACTAGGGGAACAGCAAAATCTGGACACCATGTTTGGTGTAGGGAGCGGGGGCAATCAAACGAGTATGGATACAATGTCCCAGATGGAAGTAGTACATTCTGCTTTAGTACTCATGAGGAGGGGACTGCTAGAGTACAACGCTGGGTCAGGGAGAATTTAGAGAGGTTTGATGGCAATCTAGCAATGACTTTATGCTACTACAATAAAGGGAAACCAAACGGGATCTATCTAAAAGACTGTACATACTATCAGAGATATTTGGAGGTTAAATGAGGACAATAGTATCAATAGTTGTTCTTCTGTTCTTAGCAATTGTGGGATATGGAACTTTTCGCCTAACAACTAAATTTTTGGGCGACCACACACCTACAGTAGGCGAACAAACTAAAGAAAATTGTCGCTATGGGGCGGAACTTACAAAGCCCGCTTTTAAGGGAACACAGTTTGAGAACTACGACTTTTATCAATCATGTATAGATAATATATTATACGCAAATCCTATGAATAGGAGATAGTATGCCCGACACCTGCCCACACTGTCATCAAGAATTATGGTCTTACCAAGACAAAAAATATCTTGAGCTATATGGGTTTTGTTGGTCATGTGATAAAAAGTGGTGGGAGGATGGTCACATATCAACAGAGGAGTTTGAGGAAAGAGAAAGAAAATCACTGGAGGACTAAATGAATATACCACATGGAATATCAGCACAGAGATTTATAGACTGGGTGAATGTAAACATCCAGAAGCCAGTTGAGCTTTTTGGTGGAGCACTAGAGGCTAGACGATCTAGAGTTTTACTCGCTGAAGTGTTGCTTAGATTAGAAAAGATAGAAAAAATACTAAAGGAGAAATAATATGTCATATCCAGATGTAGATTGTCCATATTGTGGTAAGGGGCAAGAGATAGATCACGATGACGGCGTGGGCTATGAAGAAGATAGGACTTATAGACAGGACTGTGCGGATTGTGGAAAAACTTTTGTTTATACAACAAGTATATCTTTTAGTTATGACGCAGAAAAAGCTGATTGTCTAAACGGGAGCGAACATAATTATCAACCATCACACACTTTCCCTAAAAAATATACAAAAATGGTATGTAAAATGTGTGATGATGAAAGACAACCCACTAAAGAGGAGAGGGAGAAATATAAGTTAGATGATGGGGAGTCGTTAGATAAACTAAACGCTAAGGGAATGATAGATCCCGCCACGGGCAAATTTATTTACTATTAGTGGTATAATAATTTTCTTATATTCACGGGGAGGATTGATATGACCACCAGAGATCAGATGACTAAAGATTTTGATGAGTTTGTGGGGGCAATGAGGGATATTCTTCTAGCCAAGAACCACGACTATACAGGATCACAAGATGATCCATTATGGAACTTTCGTAAGTCAGAGAACTTTGGAGTCCCCGCTTGGCGTGGGGCACTTGTAAGATTCTCAGATAAAGTATCTCGCTTAGAAACTTTTGCTAGAAAAGAATTATTCGAAGTTAAAGATGAGAGTTTTGAGGATACGCTTAGAGACGCTTGTAACTATCTATTTCTGGTAAGAGAGTTGTATAAAGAGTATAAATTATTAAAAAAACCTGCTCAAAAATAACTTTGTTACATGATTTATAAATGCTATAATTGTCAGGCAGACCTGCCAGAGGGAGATCCTCAGACATGGTTTTGTAATGACGAATGTAAAGAAAAATATTGGAAACATGAAAATGTCAAAAACCCAAAACCAAAAACAATCCCCCAAATCCAGAAAGCCCTTGCCAAGTTGCGTAAAAAAGTTGAAGCCGCAGATATACTCGCTGGCCTTGCCGACAATGAAGAATACTTTGCCGCCAAAAACATCTTCTTTCCTCCTCCCCCCAGAAAAATCCAAGGACTTAATGATGATTGATTTTGATCATTCTCAAAAAGAATTAGCCCCAGCCATGGGACTATATCAAACTATAGCAAACAATGTCATGTTAGAGGTTAATCGATCTATTAAAATTAGAAAACGGGGGGCATTCAAACCATCAGAAGTGCTCGATGAAGTAATTACCCATATGGAGAGTCGCGATCCCCGTGCATTAGTTTATGCGGCGTATCTAATAGGTGCCTGGGCAGGGGAACAGTTGGTATTAGAAAAATATAACATTAGAACTTGACAACAATCTATTTTAGTAGTATAATGATGATATAATATAGATAGCGGGGGACACACATGAACAAACTATTTCTAGCAGTTTTAACCTTTTTGATTCTTGGGATATATATTGATGTAAAGTGGCCGAGTTTCGAAGCTAACCGCAACTACCAAACTTTCTGTAACGGCGACTATCGCCAAGCTACGCTAAACATTTCCACAATTGTCCCATTCAGAGTACAAAGAGAAACATTCTTTCTGGGTATTGGGAATAAACACTTTGACCAAACTAAATATCTAGAACTCGAATGTACTGATTGGCCAGAGTGGGATCAAAATTACCACTGGGAACTAGACGAAGACATTGTTGGATGCCGCAATAGCGATAGGCTCACTCCAACATTTACACACTTTATAGATCTTGCCTTCTGGAGAAAGCCAGTACAAGATCCTACGCTTTACTATGTCGGACATGATAGCCGTCAGGTGCCACAAGAGTCTTATGAAGCATATAAAAGAGAGTGGGAGAAAAAAGATGGGCAGAAATGCGAGCGATAAGCACGCCGATTTGCTTTTGTATTATTTTGTGATTACAATACTTATCTTAGGTGTATTAGGATACTATGTTGCAAAATAGAACGCTTAGAAACAGTTTATACTTTAAGGGCAGTGTCTGTTTGTGGGTGGGGATAATGTTCCACTTCTCCTTTCTTTATGCCCCCATCGTGACGCTGTTGTCTGCTGGAGCATTAATATTTATATATATATTAGCAAGATATATGGAGCATAACCATGGTCAGGGAAAGATTGGGCAAACCAGAAAGCATTTATAATAAAATGTTTGAGAAAATACCCCTTATGCTTGCATATCGGGGATCTCACGCTCACAACTTATATGTTCCACCAGAGGAAAAATGGGGGACAGATGACATAGACACCATTTCCGTATTCGCTTATCCCAAACAATATTACTATACCCTAGAGGGGTATGCCCATGCCAAAGAAACATACGAAGTTAAACAAGATGCGATTGATGAGGTGGGATATGAGCTCCACAAAATGTTTGTGCTTTTGAGCGGGATGAACCCCAATGTAATCAATACACTTTATATGCGGAAAGAGGATTATATTAATATCTCCCCCGTTTGGCAGTATGTGATTGATAACCGCCACCTTTTTGTTTCTAAAAACCTAGTTTACAACTGTTTTGGGGGATATGCTAGGGCTCAGCTCAAAAGAATGAATGAATCTAACCCATATCGGGGATATATGGGCGAAAAGAGAAAAAAAATGGTAGATCTAATCGGATATGATAGTAAAAATGCTTCCCATCTTGTTAGACTACTCAAAATGGGGATAGAATTTCTCCGAGATGGTGCTCCGATTGTGTATCGGACTGAAGATAGACAAGAATTAATAGATATTAAGCTCGGAGAATATAGTTTAGATCAGGTTAAAGCTCTCGCCGAACAACTCTTCCAAAAATTTGAATATGAGTATCAAATTTCTACAATCCCAGATACAAATAATCGAATTAAAATAAATAAATTATTATATGAAGTTATGGAGATGATCCATGCCGATTCGAGTACAGCGTAAACGCACTAAGGGGTGGAAAATGCCACCAAATACAATTTATGTAGGAAGACCAACCTTCTGGGGAAACCCATATAAAGAAGGAGATAGAATTAATGGAATTATGGTTTTGGGTAGGGGAGGGGCGATAGCTAAATATAAAGAATGGCTTATGTCAGGAGTACACGACCAAGCATATGACACATCATGTACCCGCTCTCAGGCGGCGAAAAGAGATTTAAGGGGATTCAACCTGGCCTGTTGGTGTCCCCTAGACAAGCCGTGTCACGCCGATGTGCTATTGGAAATAGCTAATAGTTAATACGGGGGTAATATGAAAATAACAAATATTTTAGAAGTAGATCTTTCATCTAAACAAGATGTTTTGGCTGGATTTGAATTTTTAATCCCTCTCGTACAAAAATATTATCCCATTAGAATCCACGATCTAGCCCCTCTGTCTGCAACACATCTCCCCACAAAAGTTACTAATTATCTTTTTAATTCTGGATTTAGTTCAATCAGATCTGTAAGAGTGGCAAAAGATAAAGATATTTTAAGAATTAATGGGGTGGGGGAAGCCCAGTTAAAATTAATCAGAGGGGTAATGCCAAAATATACTACTTAGTATTAAAATTGGTGTATGGCACCAAAGTCGAAGGAAAAAGAATCAGATGAAGGCAGAGATGCTGAGGACAAATCCCAGCACAAAGGCGACTGGGGCTCTCACAGTCATGCTGACAAGGTGGCAGAGGAGATGGAGCCAACCGAGGACCAGCTGAAACAAGCACAATTAATTATAGATAGCCAATGGTTACTACCAGAATAATATGAGCCAAATAAACCTAATTCCAGAAGAACCAATTACTATCCGCGCCTATATAAAAATTGCCGATACCCCCAGGGGGTATAAATTATTTATTAGCGATCAACCAGATTATTCTCCAGTAAAATCTACAGTTAACTATACTGGTAAAAGATATAATCCAACCATCTCTTTCCCAGTTGAATTCAAAATCCAACCGAATAGTTTTAACTTGGCTAAGCAGGAAGCACTTAAATTAAATGTGATGGAAACTATTGTCAGACCCAATGGTAGTGTGATATAATACAATATATGAGTAAATTTTTAGGATGGTGTTATCTCACTTATAGCTGGAAGTATTATATTCTCCGCCCGTGGGAGTTTGTTCGTGACTTGTATAAAGATCTCCGCGCCATTATACAAAGAGGAATTCGGGGATGGGCTGACTGTGATACCTGGTCGCTTGATTATCATCTCTCTCTTTGGATGCCAGATGCTCTTCGCTTCCTCAAAGAAAATAAACACGGGATTCCTTGTGAGTTTGCAGGAAAAACAGCCAAAGACTTTAAAAAGGGCGTAAAAGACTGGGACAAGACAATGGATAAAATGATCCGCGGATTTGAGATTTCTTATGAGTTGGGAGAAATGTATCCCAAGCTTCCAGAAAACTTTGATTCTCTATCTGAAAAAGAAAAGCATGATTTCTGGATTAAGCATCACAAAGAAATGGATAAACTCCAAAAAATTGAACAAGAAGGATTACAATTATTTGCCAAATATTTTGATAATTTATGGGACTAATATGATAGATCAAAAGAAGTTTATTATTAGATGTGATTGTGGGCACCCCTGTTTTATAGAATTCTCACACTGGAAAGATGAACCTAGAGATATATGGATTTCTGCCTACGATCAACCATCAACTTTTTGGCACTGGATTAAACAACTATTCAAGGGTAGGGTATATCATGCCGAGGCATTAATCCCCAGAGAAGATATCAAGGCATTAATAGAATTTATAGACAAATATGGAGGCGAACATGCTAAGCAAAGCCCAAAAAAAGTTTCGTCACGAAAAGAAAAGACAGCAAGTAAGAAGGGGTAAAAGGATTTTTGCCCACGACTCTGCTATCCACGGGAAAAGGATGGCTATGGAGGCTTCTACTCAAGCCATTGTCGGGACTCCAGTACCCAAAATTGCCACCGAAGAAAAAGACTTGCCCACCCAATCACAGGAGTAACTATGGATCTCGCTCGACTACAAGAGTTGATAGACCAGAAGTATATAGATAAAACAAAACACCCCACCGAAGAATTGTGGATTTATAACTATTCCCAAAAAGCTCAATTTGATAAAGTTTGGACTCCCGAGACAATTACCTGTCGGGGTCTTATTATGGACGCTTCCAACCAGGTTGTTGCCAGGCCATTCCAGAAGTTCTGGAACTTATCTGAACATCAAGAAAATAACGGTTTACCCAAATTACCACTTACAGAGCCATTCGAAGTATTTGAGAAGATGGATGGATCGCTTGGGATTATGTACTTTGTTGGGGGGAAACCCTTTATCGCCACGCGGGGATCTTTTGAGAGTGACCAAGCTATTGAGGCGAATAAAATGCTTCAGGAAAAATATTCTCAAGTAGAATTTAACCCAGAATACACATACTTGTTCGAAATTATCTATCCAGAAAATAGGATTGTAGTTAATTATGGATTAGATAGAGATCTATATCTTCTCACAGCCTTTAACACTAGGGATGGTGTAGAAGTACCATATGAGACACTACAGATGGCGTTTTCGGGGAAAATGAAAATAGTACGCAGATATGATGGGTTAAATGATCTAGAAAAGATTAAGGCAATCCAAAAAAATGACAGTGAAGGGTTTGTTATCCGCTTCCAATCGGGGATGAGGACTAAGTTTAAGTTTGACGAATATGTACGCCTACACAGACTATTAACTGGGGTGAATAAAAAGACTATTTGGGATCTCCTTCGTAACGGGCAAGACCTCGGAGAGTTGATGGAAAGAGTCCCAGAAGAGTTTTACCACTGGGTAAAAGATACGGCCGACAACCTTATTCTCCAATATAATACCATTGATCAAATAGCTAAAACACTTTTTATAACCACTACTGGTAGTGGAGTGAAAGATCGCAAGACACTAGCTATGGAGTTTATGAAAGATGGAGAGTATGCCCCAATCTTATTCTCTATGCTTGATAAGCGTCCCTATGCACATATGATATGGAAGAAGCTTCGCCCCGTGGCAGAGCGACCATTTAAACAACAATCTGAGGCGGTAGCATGAGTAGTCCCGAAATTATTTTTTTTATTGGGTTTGTAGTAGGCTTCTTATTGGGGGCTTTGAATTATCGTGATCTCACAAAAAGATATGGAGGACTAATAACATATCCAGATAGCAATGGTAAACGAGAAGATTTATTAAGCAAAATAGGAGATCCTGCCCATGAAAACGGTGACTAAAAAAGTTTACTATTGTGAATTTTGTAAGAATAAAAAGGGACTGAGTGCTTCCCACATGTCTCGCCACGAAAGACACTGCACCATGAATCCCAATCGTGAATGCCGATTATGTGGTCGGACTTGGGCTCCCGCAGATTGGGATAAAATAAAAGTTATGGATTCACTAATTGAAGCTCTTAAACCAAGCTCCTCAAAAAATAGCCTAACCCCCTCTTATATTGAGGTCACAGCAAATAATAAAGATGGCGTAGAAAAATTAGAAAAAATGATAAAATGTCCCGCTTGTACTTTTACCTATTTGCGAACCCAAATTGGCGATCATATCCATTGGGAGTATAATCTACCCGAAAGGATTAAAGCCTACTGGGAGAAACAAAATCCTGAACATGACTAATAATAATTTGCGATGTGACGATCCCGCCAGAGATGCCATGAATAAGATTGTGGGGAAAGATGGTGGTCATTTGTGGTTAATTGTGGAGTGGACAGAGACTAGATATACCCCAGGGGGGTATTCCTATACTGGCACGGTAGCGGGGGGAAGTGGGGGTGGGTATTATCCCAATGCTGGCGGGGGTGGACCAAATCAAAATACAAATCCAGAGACTATAACCAAAAAAGCAACTAAGAAAATGTGTCAGTATTGTGGAAAGATAGAAGAGGTTAAGTATTGACAAAATCCTATTCATAGTATATAATACTTATTATGAATAAGATTATATTGACAAAAGGACTTCCAGGTTCTGGTAAAACAACTTGGGCGAGAGAGTACCAAACCCAAAACCCCAACACAGTTAGAGTTAATAAAGATAGTTTGCGGGACATGCTTCATGTCGGTGTACATTCAAAGGGGCGGGAAGAATTTGTTTTGAAAGTTCGTGATTTTATTGTAGAAGAATCTCTAAAGGGCGGTCATGACATAATTGTGGATGATACAAATCTACATAGTAAACATAAAAATACTATGTGGAGAATTGCCGCCAAATATAATGCTGAGGTTGAAACTCAAGACTTTACCAATGTCCCCGTTGAAACATGTATAGAGAGGGATCTGCTCCGCCCAAATTCAGTCGGTAGTAAGGTGATCCGAAGGATGGCTCGTCAACTAGAATTTAGAGCCGTAGAACGCCCCACATTCGATCCTGCTCTGGCGACAGTTATCATTTGTGACCTAGATGGGACCATCGCACTAGGGAATGGTCGTGATCCTTATGACGCATCCACTTGCGAGAACGATTTGCCAAACGAACCAATAATAAATATTCTCAAAACATATTATGCTAAACAATGGGTCCGCCCGATCTATCTTTCTGGAAGAGAGGATAAAGATCGTGAACCAACAGTTCGCTGGTTAGCCAAACATTCTGTTTTAGATGATCGTATCTCCCTCTTTATGAGAAAAACTGGGGATCATCGCACCGACAATATTATTAAAAAAGAAATTTATGACGCTGAGATTAAGGGAAAATATAATGTCCTATTTGTTTTAGATGATCGCCAACAGGTGGTTGATATGTGGAGATCGCTGGGGCTAACTTGTCTACAAGTTGACTACGGTGATTTCTAGTTGACATTACCATAATAGTATGATATAATATGTTAATTGTTATATAATATAAAGGATAGATATGAATATTAAAAGCACTACCAAATATGATCAGTTCACTCACATGCGGGGCAACCGCGATCTTCAACCCAACCATGTTAAATCGTTAGTTCAAAGCATTGCCAAAAATAATCTCTTAGAATCTAATCCTATTATTGTTAACCAAAATGGATTAGTTATTGATGGACAACACCGCCTAGAGGCCGCCAAACAGCTTGGTGTCCCAGTTTCTTATGTTGTAACCGATGGAAACCTAGATATTGTCCAAAAGCTAAACACATCCGCCAAGTCGTGGTCTTATGATGATTTTGTTAATAGTTATATTGAACTGGGTAACAAAAACTATATAGAGCTCCAAGAATTTAAAAAGAAGTGGGGGATTTCCTATGGACTAGCTGGAAGTCTAATGATGTTTGGACCAACCGCTAATGTCGGGGGAACTAGCAACAAAGATTATATTAAAAGCGGTAAGTTCAAAATTAAATACGCCGAATATGCTGATGGGGTTATGCAATGGGTAGACGCATTTTCAGAGTTTGCTGATGCGGTGGTAAGAAGGAACAGATCATTCATTACTGCTGTTATCCAGCTTAAAGAATCTGGAGCCGTCTCTTTTGCCAACCTCAAACACAAATTGGCAGTACATGGTAGACAACTGGTCAGAATGAACACTAAATCTGACTACCTTCGCCAGCTAGAAGAGATAATCAACTTCAAAGCTCGCAAAGACCATGTTCGCCTCTTTTAAGGAGATCTCTACATGAAAGCAAGTATCACCCTCACCAAAGAGAACACAAAGAATGGCTATATAATACAAACCAAAGTTGGTGGTAAGTGGGACAAAGATATGGTTAGAGTAGCGATTGAAAGGTTGGTAAAAGAAGTAGATAAAAAATCGCCGCTAGTAGAATGGTGGGAGCTTTTGTGGGGAGGTAGATAATGAAACTTAGTGGTCATCATTGTGAGAAGTGTCATTGTAGGGCTAAGGCTCGCCCACGCAAGGCGTATAATAAGCAGTTGTGTCACAAACACATGAAACTATACTTAGCTCAACAAAAGGATAAAGATGCCACAACTTAACTCTCACATGTTCGAAGGTATATATAAAGATTTAAATGTAAATGTTGATCGATTAGGATGTGTAATGTTAGATCTAGAACCACTAGATTCTATGTTGAGTATAGACGGGATGGGCGATGGAGAGATGTTGTACTACGCCCAAAATGAGGATCGCAAATGGATTAAGGGTTGGGTAGCAGGAAAGAATGCCCATGTTACTCTCCTTTACGGTCTTATGGAAAATGCCCATACTTGGGCCGACCAGGTTCATGCCGTGTTAAAGGATTGGAGTATTGACGAAGTTAAAATTCAGGACATTGGGTTTTTTGAGTCGCCCTATGAGGATGAACCCTACTATTGTATTGTGGCTCACATTGAGGTAGACGAGAAATTGCTCGAGGGACATTCTCGCCTCCAGTTCCTCCCACACATCGATACCTTCTCTGGATATATGCCACACATGACAGTTTGTTATATTAAAAAAGACGAAGCCACTAGGGACCAACTTATTAAGCTTTTGAGCTCTCTATGGGTGGGACAATCATTAAAGGTTCATCCCGAAGTTAATTTGGGATATGCTCCAGGAGAAAAATGATCAAAATGTATGCCACAGATCAGCGGGGGGATGGAATGGTTACTCTCATTGGGGAGTACGAAACAATAGACGAGATAGTAATCCGCTGTAGTTTATTCCGTCCAGAGGTAGTAATCAGTTTTGAAGAAGAAATAGAAAAGGAAGAAGATGAAGGTTAAGAGTTTAATCGCTAAACTATCTCATGCCAACCCAGAGGATGAGGTTTGTTTAAGTCTGTCTGGATTTTCTGGGGGGAGTCATAACCCAGTAACGGGGACAAAATGGACAGAGATTAAAGATGTTTATATTGGGTTTGATTGGGATGCTGGGAAGGTATATCTTCAACCAAAAAGTGAGGTAGAGTTGACCAAGTTACCACCTGGGGGTGGAGCTGTAGGACACCTATGTAAGGATTCTTGTGTTTGTTGTTCTACTCATCATGCTCTAGAAATCCTCGCCTGTTACGCCCTAGAGGGGAGATTTGGCAAAAAACAGAGCAGAACTTTAGGAGATATCATGCCGTATAAAGAGATCAAAATTACTCCCCGTGGTTCGAGTCTAAAGCCTTGACTATCTAGTGGGTATATGGTATAATACAAGATAGATTTAAAAAATTTGGAGTGCGTAAGAAAATGAAATCCCTTGGCAACCGCATGAAAGAAAATTATGAATCGCCCTTTCTGACGAGACTTCCCCTGCGACTACCAGTAATTATCCGCTTAGACGGCAAAGCTTTTCATACCCTACTTAATAAGGCTCAGAAGCCATATGATTTAGGCTTTACCACCCACATGCAAGAAGTGGCAAGGAGGCTCTGTGAAAAACTCC
The DNA here is from genome assembly GCA_022072025.1 of Elusimicrobiota bacterium. Classification (NCBI taxonomy): domain Bacteria; kingdom Pseudomonadati; phylum Elusimicrobiota; species Elusimicrobiota bacterium. The sequence continues at coordinate 32,433 of JAJVIP010000003.1, read as the reverse complement.
AAGGAGTTGAACTCGCCTACATTCAAAGCGATGAGATTTCTCTCCTACTCCACAACTATAAAAAGTTTGATAGTCAGCCGTGGTTTGGAAACGAGATCCAAAAGATAGTATCTGTTTCAGCTGGTTATGCTTCAGCTGCCCTTACGGTATTTATGGGGAGAGAGGCTATTTTTGATGCGAGAGTATTTGTGTTGCCAGAAGACGAGGTTAACAACTACTTCCTATGGAGGCAACAGGACGCAGAAAGAAATTCTCTTCAAATGCTCGCTCAAAGTCTATACTCTCATAAAGATCTTCTTGGACAAGATTCGCAGAAGCTTCATGATTTAATCCACGCCAAAAATCTGAACTGGAATGATGTAGAGGATCACTTAAAGCGGGGATCTTGTGTAGTAAGGAGCGAATTCTATAACAACTGGGAGATTGATCTCCATATCCCAAGATTTAATCAAGCTCCACAGTATATAGAACAACATCTTATAAAGGAGGAGGGATAATGTATTTCTACGACGAGAATATCAACGGATGGGTAATCAAATCTAATAATAAATTAGATTACTGGATTAGTTATTTGAGCTTAGTAATATTTGAATTTGTTCCCTTCTTTTTAGAAGGAATTTTTCTCCACGGGGCAAAACAATTTATTATTACCCGCCAAACGATTGGTAAGATTGGCAAAAAGGAGAACAAAAAATGAGAGATGATACATTTGTAAAGATAACCTTTTTTGTTATGCTTATTATAATTATTGGGGGACTAGTGCTAGTCGCCAGATATAATCACGAAAGAATTTTAATCGGAGAAAACGGAGAGTGTACTAAGATCACTGTAGAAGAACCAGAGAATAAAGATAAAACAACTCAATGGATGTTGGCTTCAGATAAAATCTGCGGATCAGCGGGGATAAAAGCGTTTAATATAGAACAAGTTAATGGTTACTCTCAACCAAAGGTGGAGTGCAAATGATAGAAAAACTAGGTGGATTAATCATCAAATTTTTTAAATACCTTTTCAGTGGGCATTATATCTCGGATATGTTTGACGAATTGAGGAGAGAATTTAAATTGGGTATGGATTGGGATGAGGTAGATAGACAGGTAAAAGAGTATGAAAAAAAACAAGAACAAAACAGAACCAGGATTTTTACTAGTGGGACTAGCAGAATAAGGATTAATGATGAGGTGTGGGTTAATGGGAAGAAGTTGGAGAAGGGAACCCCAGAGTATGATAGGGCAATAGAAGTGGGTAAAGCAGGTATGAAAGCGGGGATGGACGGACTTGATGCTGGGATGAAAAGTTTAGATAACGCCATGAAGAACCTAGATAAAACCATGAAGAACATGGATGACATGTTTAAGAAGTTTTAACAACTAAATAGGGGCGTGTGGGAATATCGGGATAGGCACGAAGCCCTCAATATTATTTGGGGGTAAAATCCGTTAGAATCGGAGCCTTTAATGTTCCGCAAGCAAACAAGGCGATGGTTGAAACGATATACACCTCGACCCCCCTGCGGTCCCGACTGCGTATCGTAAGATAACTTGACGAGGACATGAATATTACTACCTTGAGTCACTAAAAGGCTCTTGGGAAAAGTGTTAGTAGTCATTTGTGAAACGCCGCACATGAAAGTTCGCAAGAACGAAGCTGGGTCTGGCTTGCCGCCCCTATTTATATGTTAAAAATTGAAGAGATAAAAGAAACCATTTTAAAAATGAAAAATCCCGTTGGGAGATCTCGGGCTGATGAAATTCAAAACTATACTCTAGACAAGGTAATCGAAGTACTAGAGTGGCTTGACAAAACCAAACAAGAGTGATATAATATAATTATATTTAGATTGATAGGAGAAATATGACATTCATTGAAACAGCAGGATCAGTTATCACCGATCTTTCAGATAGAATTGGAGCTACTCTTACCGCCCTAGCACAGGTCGCTGGAGATGTAGTGTCTCACCTATATGCCGTGTTGGTTAAACAACAGGTAGTAATCGGAATTCAATATTTAGTAACCTCGATTTGGTTTTTCCTTTTAACAGCCATTGTTTATCGTATTATCCGCAAAGTAAGTAAGAGCGAAGACATCCACTCCGTGGACAAATATATCCTCTATGCAATTTTCATCGCGGGGGGATTTTGGGCTGGCTCGAAGGGATTAGAGTTCTTAAACTCTGCCTTACCATACCTAATCAATCCAGAATATAAGGCTATCCTGGAGGCTGTTGAGTTAGTTAAACAAATTAAAAAGTAAACCAATATGCCCGCTCTAATGCACCAGTATTATGACGACGATTGGGAAGACAGACCATCAGCTCAATGGCTAGAAGATGAAGAAGATATAAAAACAATAGAACCAATAAAAATAAAAAGGAGAAATATGTCAGGAGAACTACAAATCTACGATCCAACTCAAATGCAGTCTACGGACAGGGACGAGAAGCAAAGTGTCCTAGATCAGATTGCAGAAAACTCCCGCTTCTTCAAAGTAGTCGGGGGGATGAGCGACAGAGATATTGACAAGATTAAAGTCAAAGATTTGGTAAAGAAACGCCAAGAACTTGCCTCTGATATGACTATCGGGAAGATGAGAGACTATGTACAGGGCGGGATCAAAGCCGAACCAGTTGTATATAAGGTTGGTAGATGGCTCAAAAAATCAGTGTCCCACAAACCATTTTACCGCTGGGAGGCAGAAGACTTTCTCAAGCTCACACTAACAATTATTATGTCAGTAGCAGTGGCCTCCGCCATCTTTGCCGCCATAAATGGATTATAAAATGAGAGGCTACTACGGAATTGGGATTTATCATCCCAAAACTACAAGTAATATAGGGACACTCTGGAGGACAGCACATGCTTTCAATGCCAATCACATCTTTACAATCGGTAGAAGATACAATCGCCAAGCTTCCGATACAAGCGGTGCAACAGGACATATCCCCCTATTTGAATACGAGTCACTTGCAGAGTTTGATAGACACATACCAAAAGGATGCAGTGTCATATGTATTGAAAAAAATTCCATCTCCCGTCCCCTCCATAATTTCGTCCATCCCGAAAGAGCAATCTACCTTTTGGGGGCAGAAGATTACGGACTACCTGAAGAATATATGGAACACAAAACAGTAGTTGAAATACCAGGAGGACAATTTTGTCTGAATGTAGCCGTCGCAGGATCAATAGTTATTTATGATCGTATAACAAAGGAGTATAAATGAAAAAATTAGACATCTCTAATAATTGGCTCGGCGGAGCCATTGTGGGGATAGCAATTGCTAACGCCTTTATTATTTACTTATTAACTAGATAGGGGGTATATGAATAAACTTTTAGTAACTTTAGGGAGTATTGCCCTAGTCGCAATCATAATTTTTAACTGGGTTTCTGGTGCCTACAACACAATGGTTACTCGCAACGAAGAGGTGTCTACTACTTGGGCAAAAGTAGAAACCCAATACCAGCGTAGATATGACCTTATCCCCAACCTAGCAAACTCGGTTAAAGGGTATATGGCTCATGAACAGGCGGTATTTAAAGCCATCGCCGACGCCCGTGCTCACTATGATAATAGTAATAAGGGATCAGATGAGAGAATAAAAGCAACTGGAGAAATTGAAGGAGCTCTCTCTCGTTTAATGGTGATCATGGAAAACTATCCAAATCTAAAGGCGGATCAAACTGTCCAGGGGTTAATGGATGAACTAGCTGGGACCGAGAATAGGATCACTGTAGCCAGAGATCGCTATAATGAGGACGCCAGAGACTTTAATATCTATATCAAGAAGTTCCCAACCAACTTCCTAGCTGGGATGTTTAACTTCGACGAGAAGCCACTATTTACTATCCAAACACAGGACGCCCAATATGCTCCTAGTGTTAACTTGGAGGTCAAATAATGAAATACTTACTAGTAGTCTTAGTTGCAGCACTATTACTCGGAGGATGTACTCAAATACAACTACCAGAAACTGTCTATCCCTCCCCAACTGGCTATGTGGTTGATACCTCTAATGTCCTCTCAGAAGAAACAGAGCTTAAGGTTAGTAATCAGCTCAAAGAGTTTGATGAAAAAGCTCAAATAGCCGTTGTAACCGTCCCCTCCACGGGGGCAGAGAGCATAGAAGAATACTCTATTAACCTAGCCGAGGCGTGGAAGCCAGGATATGAGGGGAAAGACAATGGAGTTATTTTTCTTATCGCTACTACTGACCGCAAACTTAGGATTGAAGTGGGAAGGGGACTAGAAGAAAAACTTACTGACGCTGAGGCAGGTAGAATCCTCGACAATAAAGTGATTCCTTATCTCAAGAATGCAGACTGGGATGGGGGAGTATTATCAGGAGTAACTGCAATAATTGAGGAGGTAAAATGATAGAAGTAGGAGAAATGATAGAACTACAAAAACAAACCGTAGAGGTTGTGGAGTGCGAAAACTGCGGACACAAGATGGTTAATCTTGATCTAGATCAGGTAGCTGAGGGAGATCTTACAACCCTCAAACGCCTAGCTGTTCGTATCTCTAACCCAGATACCAAAGAGCAATATTGTCTAAAATGTGACATCGAACAAACTCCCACAATCAGGGAGAAAGTTAGCTCCTGGTTTGATAGCGACGATGACGATGACGACAGTAGCTTCTTCAGTAGCGGAGGATTCCATAGCACCCCCAGCACTTCCACCTTTGGTGGCTTCGGAGGATTCGGGGGAGGAGTATTCTCTGGTGGGGGAGCTAGTAGATCATTTTAATAGGAGGCACTTATGAGATTAGTTATATTTATTTTAGATTTTCTTATCTTCCTAGCCATTATTGGGGTGCTGAAAAGCGTCTACCAAGAAGGAATGAAGGATAAGGAAAAAGAATTATTAGATAAAAAGAAAAAGAAGGAGGTGAAAAAATAATATGGACACAGAAAAAATCGCACGAAATATAGTAGGTTTAGGAGTGATCGGAGTATTTATCCTTATCATAGGATTACTCGGTTTCCGCACAGTTGATGCTGGTGAGGTGGCGGTGGTAACAAGGTGGGGTGCCGTGACTGGGAGAGTTCTCCAACCAGGAGCCGCCGTGATTACCCCATTTGTAGAAGGAACAAAGTATATTAATACTAAGTTCTTGATCTACGAAACCATGAAGCCAGAAGACATGAAGACTTCCAATTCTGACTATAAAGATGGACCAGTAGATACAACCACCAAAGATGGTCAACCAGTGAATGTGTACTACACCATTACTTTCTCAATTGATCCAACCAAGACAACTTGGGTGGTAGAGAAGTTTGGTAGTGAGCAGACACTAGTAGACAAGATTATCCGAGCTCAGACTCGCAGTGTTGCTCGTACAACTCCAGCCAATTTCTCGGCTGAAGAATTGTATGTAGGGACAGGGCGTGAAAAGGTAGCAAAGGATATTTTTGAAACTATACAGGCAGTCTTAGCAGAAAATGGTATTATTCTTGACTCGGTGTTGATCCGCGAACTCGGATTTGACAAAGATTATACAGATGCAATCTCCCAAAAGCAGATTGAGTTTGTTAAAGTTGACACTGAAAAGAATAAGGCAGAGCAGGCGACCTACCGCAAACAAGCGGCAATCACCGACGCTCAAGCTCAAGCTGAAGCACAAAGACTCCAGAGAGAGACAATCTCCCCAGAGCTTTTGCAGAAGATCTATCTTGAGAAATGGGATGGTAAACTACCAGTTTATATGCTTGGAAATGGATCAACTTTGTTGAACCTACCAGCACTTAAATAGTCTTTTTACCTAGCCCCTCCATATGGGGGGTTAGGCTAAGGAGAATATATGACACTAAAAGAATTATACAAACTAGGAATCACAAGAGTCCAGCTCCCCGCATGGCAGGTTAATAGATATGCCTATGCAGACATCGGAACTACTATTAAGGGCATGGGACCATGGATGACAATCCATGACGCAAATGGATTTACCAATCAAGTATTAATATCCGAGGCTGACTCCGATCAATGGATGGAAGCCAGAGATAAAATAGAGGGGTAATATGAGAAAACTAGCTAGTGTCCAAAAGATTATAGACATCAAACCCATTGAGGGAGCAGATGCCATTGAGGTGGCTACTGTTCTAGGGTGGCATGTAGTGGTAAAGAAGGGTGAGTTCAAACCTGGGGATTTATGTGTGTATTATGAGGTGGACTCATTCTTGCCCGCCGATGACTTTAGATATGAGTTCTTAAAGAAAAATGGTACCAAAAAAATGTTAATCGATGGGGCAGAAGAAGAGGGGATCCGTCTTAGAACTATCCGCTTGCGGGGGCAAATTAGCCAAGGATTATGTCTACCCATTACAGTTATCCACCAATCTCTTGGAAGAGATTTTCTTCAAGAGGGAGATGATGTCACGGGTATTCTTGGCGTACATAAATATGAACCCCCAATGCCCGCCCAGTTAGCTGGCGTAGCCAAAGGGTTATTCCCCAGCTTTATTCCTAAGACAGATGAGCCTAGAATTCAGGGTTGTCCAGAGATTCTAGAAAGATATCAAACTGATACTTTCTATATCACAGAAAAGGTAGATGGATCCTCTGTGACCATATACTGGAAGGATGGAGAATTAAATGTTTGCTCCCGCTCTATCAACCTCCTAGAGTCTGAGGGAAACAGTTTTTGGAAGGTAGCCAACGAGTTGGGACTCAAAGAAAAACTAAAAGATTCCCGCTGGGCACTCCAGGGAGAACTAATTGGGGAAGGTATCCAAGCCAATAGGCTTAAACTTAAGGGTCAGAGAATCCTTTTTTATAATGTTTATGATATGCAAACTGGAGAGTATGTTAGTTCCCCCACCTTAGCAGACATCTTAATAGATTTGGGATTAAAGTCTGTACCATGGGTAGATCCTATGTTTAAACTCCCCAGTACCGTAGATGAACTAGTCGCCCTGGCTACTCGTAAGTCGAAGCTCAATCCAGAAGTTTGGGCAGAGGGAATCGTTATCCGCCCAGTTTTAGAGACGCGAGATCCAGATCTTGGTCGCCTGTCATTCAAATGTATTAATCCAGAGTACTTGTTAAAACATGGAGAATAGAGATGGGAGATACGCTAAGGATGAGAAAAAGAAAAGAGTGGCTCTATGCCCAAGATCCTAATTGTAAACATTGCGGGAGGTTAATGTACCTAAATTCTAGGGGAGAAAACCTTAAGGAATATCGCCCCGATCTAGCCACAATCCAACATCTTAATAATCGTTACCACCCAGAGGTAAGGCTCGCCCCTCAAACTCCAGAGGAACAAAAGAAAGCCTGGGAAACTAGAGCGGGGAGAACAGAATTGTGGTGTGCCGAATGTAATAACAAGGATCAAATGGAGGAAACAAAAAGACTCCCCATTGAGGAGTTGTGGAGAAGAAGTGGACACTTACCATTAATTAATACAAAGGAGGAACATGAAAAAGTCTAAAGACATGATCATGGTCGGAAAGAGAGATAATAAGGGTCGCCTAACAACCGAGTCTTTTACTGTCTCAGCCGAAGCCTTCCGCAATACTCGGAAAATGATCTGGGTATTAGTGGTTGGTGAATTTTTGCTCTATCTAGCAGTGGCTAGATTCGCATATTTATTGGGAATCTAATATGACCATAGGCTATCTCGAGCGGATGAAGGAACAGTATCTTAATCAGATACTATACTTTCAATGTGAACTCCCCATCCCGCTCGAGGAAGCCAAAAAGTATGTCGCCGAGAAGAGAGAAATTATAGACGGATTTATAGAATGTATTAAAGCACAGAAAAATTGGGAGAAGATAAAGAAGGAGAAAAAATGAAAATACATATTGTTCGAAAACCATTTATGTGTTGGGAAGGTCAGTTCACTCCAGGGAAGAGAGATCTTTGTATCGGACTTGCTATCTCTGCCCTTCAGAACAACAAAACCTTCAGATGTTATTTGGGCGACAACCGCAAAGTCAGCTATGAGATCGACTGCATAGAAGCCCTTACATTTCATAATGAACACTCCGACAAATATATAGCCAAGAGCGGTAAAGATACCGCCATTCTTCCCCTGCGGATTTTTACAAAAATAGAATCCAAGTGGAATGCCGAAGAGTATGAAAAGAAGGAAGAAATAAGGCAGGCGGTGAACGCCCAGCAGTTGAACTTTCTTTCATAGTATGATATAATATAAGTATTAGAAATTTTGTTACCGCAGGAAACGAGAAACCATGAGTCCACGAATAGGTTTGTACGACATAGTTGAGAGGGTACTAAGGGAGAGTAAGAAAAGCAGAACAGATGACAAATTATTAATCTGGTTGGTGTATAAAGCATTGGGATTGGTTACAGAAGAAAGAGTCGGGCTATTTAAAACAGAAGAGTATATGACCTGGGAGGCTTTTAAAGATTCCCCCACACCAGAATCTATCACCCGTGCCAGACGCAAGAAACAGGAGGAGATCCCCGAACTAGCTCCCAACTGGGAACTCCTAGAAGTAAGACGAGAGCTCGCCAAAGAAATAGATAAAATGAAACCAAAATCATATTGACAAATATATTATAGGATAATATAGTAAGGAGGTAATATGAAAGAAACTCCCTGCAGCTGGGGAGAGGCACTCAAGCCTACGCTTGTGTTTATACTTATATGGTTAATCATGATGGAGGGACTAATAATAATCTCCTATCTCTTTACGGGATCGATGCCAGTGCTAAAGTAAAAATACAACAGATTATTCTTGACAACCATAAAACAATTTCCTGGAACAAGCTCTACTCACAAAATCATTGGATCTACAGAAAAAAACTCGCAGAGGAAATACACACATTAATATGGATAGCAACCAAACAACAAAAAATAAAACCAGTTAAAACTTGTTCTATAGTCTTAGAGGCATATAAGACTAGAACCATAGACCCCGACAATATTTGTGCCAAATTATATATAGATGGATTAAAAGAAAGTAAAATAATAATAGATGACACCCCTCAATATATTTATTCTGTCGTCACCAAAAGCATTAAGGCAAAAGAAGACTGTCTTAAAATCGTTATTGTGGAACCAATATGATCAAACTTCTATTCATAATGATTCTTATAATGTTTGCAATCGGGCGACAGGATAAAAGATGATGGATATTCTGCCCATTGACCACCCACTTTGGCTTCCATCTAGGGTAGTTGCCCAGATTATGAGCCTTAATTATCGGACAGTTATTCGGTTCGCCCAAAAGTATGAATGGGAGGCTAAAAGGGTGGGATATCTTAATACATGGTATATTAATTGGAGATCGGTGGAAGGGTGGATGCAAAAGGGGGGTGTTGACAGGAGAAGTTAATTAATATATAATATAAGGAAGGATAAAGAAATTATGGACAAACTTATTAAACAACTCGCACAAATTCAAAAGACATTAAACGCCCCGAAATCTAGGCGCAACAAATTTGGTAACTATAATTACCGCAACTGTGAGGATATTTTAGACGCTGTTAAACCCCTGGTCGGAGATTTGGTAATTAAGCTGGAAGATGAGGTTGTTCTCATAGGAGAAAGATATTATATTAAGGCAACCGCCACCCTTACTGATGGAACAAATAATGTATCTTCCTCGGCTTTCGCCCGCGAATCTCTTGATAAAAAGGGCATGGATGACTCTCAGATTACTGGAGCCGCTAGTTCATATGCCCGTAAATATGCCCTGAATGGGCTATTTGCCATTGACGATACTAAGGATGCCGACTCTGACGAAAACAAAGAGGGGAGTCATACTACTCCTGCCCCACAAGCCCCTCAAACCACGCAACCCGTCCAACCCAAACAAACAACAAACTCCTTGGCAACCTTTACTTCATGGAGTGAAAAGATTAATAAACTAAATACTAAAGAAGAGCTTCTCAAGATAGAGGAACTCATTAAAGTTGCCACCGATCTTAAACCAGCAGAGAAGTTTATGTTGCGTAAGCAAATTGAAACTAAGTCAAAAGAATTAATTAAACCAAGTGTCTCTACACCAGTAGATGTTCCAGAGGATGAGGGTATGAATAACCCAGGCGATCCAGAATATGTGGCTGTAGAAGATTTACCATTTTAAAAGAGTAATATGAAAAGAGCATTCCCCTACATTACCACAGGAAAAATATTAGACATTCTCAAAGCAGAAGGGATCCCAATTACTCGGGTAACTTTCTATAAGCTTGAGAAAAAAGGGTTGTTTGCTAGTGTTAAATCAGCTGGCGGGTGGAGAGTCTACCCCCCAAGTGATGCCGCTCTAGTAATCCAGTTAGTCAAAGAGAACTATGGGCTGAGTCCCACAGTAATTAATAAAAAAATGTTAGAGGAGGAATAACAATGGAAGTTGTTGGAAAAGTTTTACCCAGCATTGGCGGGGTACTAGTAAAAGTAATCGAACTTAAAAAAGATGATAAGCTCCCCAAAATTTACTTACCAGACGAAGAAAAGAACCGCGACTTGGTTGTGGGGCTAGTCCTGGAAGTCGGTATCTGGGAAGAAAAAGAATTTGACGCTCCATGTCAGAAGGGCGATACCATTCTCATTGAAAAATGGGTTGGGAAAGACTTTGAGCAGGGAGATGACAAACTCAAGCTCATTAAGTTTCATGATGTTTTAGCAAAGGTTCTATGAGATTTCTACTCAAGTTAATTGCTGTGGCAATCGGCTTAGTCGTTAGTTGGAACCTATTTTGGTTAATAGTTATATTATTAAGGAGATAAAATATGGCAAAACAATTACTTTTCGGCGACGATGCTCGTCAAAAACTCTTAATTGGAGTGGATAAATTGGCTAAGGCAGTAGTTACCACGCTTGGTCCACGGGGGAGAAATGTGGCTTTGGATGCACAGTGGGGTGGTCCCAATGTAGTCCATGATGGTGTGAGTGTAGCTAAAGAAATTGAGTTAGAAGATAAGTTTGAGAACATGGGAGCTCAATTAGTTAAAGAAGCTGCCACTAAAACCAATGATCTCGCAGGTGATGGCACTACAACGGCCACTCTCCTAGCCCAGCAGATGGTCCAACAAGGCATCAAACACATCGCAGTGGGTGTCAACCCCATGTTAATAAAAAGGGGCATGGACAAGGCATCTAAGGCGGTTATTGAAGAACTCCGCAAAAACAAAAAGGATGTCGAAGATAACGAATGGGTTAAAGTAGCCACCATTTCTGCCCAGAATGAAGAAATCGGAAAGAAAATCGCCGAAGCTATCAGCATTGTTGGCAAAGATGGAGTGGTACAGGTTGAAGACTCAAGTGGTCTTGAACTAGAGATCTCTCATGTAGAGGGTATGGAGTTTGATAAGGGATATGCCTCTCAATACTTTGTTACTGACGGTGACAATATGACCGCAGAAGTCAAGGAGGCTAAGATTCTTATCCTAGATAGAGAAGCTAATGATCTCACCGCTCTAGCCAATGTCCTCAAAAAGATGATTGAGGTTGGGGAAAAGAACATGGTTATCATTGCTAAAGACTTTGATGGTCCAACCCTAGCTACCCTAGCCCAGAATAAACTCCGCGGAATATTCAACGCTCTCGCGGTTAAGGCACCTGAGTTTGGTGATCGTCAAAAAGCTATGCTCGAAGACATCGCCATCCTAACTGGTGGAACTGTAATCTCTAGTGATGTAGGTAGAGATCTTGGATCTGTATCTCCAGAAGACTGGGGTATGGCAGAGAAGGTTGTCTCAGATAAAGACACTACTCGTATAATCGGGGGCAAGGGAGTTAAAGAAGCTGTCGAAACTCGCATTAACCAAATCAAAGTAGAACTTAAAAAGCTTCCAGCTGGATTTGAAAAAGACAAGCTCAGCCAGCGTCTCGCCAAGTTGACTGGTGGAGTAGCCATTATCAAAGTTGGGGCACCATCTGAAGCCGAACTCAAAGAAACTAAAGAGAGGGTAAAAGATGCTGTAGGAGCAACAAAATCAGCTATCCAGGAGGGTGTTGTGGCTGGGGGTGGAGTTGCTCTACTTAAAGCCAGCAAAGTAATCGATGATCTTAAAGAAGAATCATATGATGAAAAAGTTGGATTTGAGATTATCAAGTTTGCACTTTCTCAGCCTCTTCGCTGGTTAGTCAAAAACTCTGGTGGAGAAGAGGGAGTAGTTCAGGAGAAGGTTATGGCTGGGTCAGCTACCTTCGGGTATAATGTAGCCACCCTATCTTACGGCGATATGCTTGAGATGGGCATCCTTGATCCATTCCGCGTAACCCGCGGAGCTCTCCAGAACGCAACTTCTGTAGCGGGGATGATACTTACTACCGAATGTTTGGTAACAGATGCTCCAGAGAAAACCACTCAACCAACTGGGTAAACGAGGTCTAAACAACCAGGAAAGTAATCGCAAGCTTAAAAATACTTATTACCTAAAAGGGATAAGCACTTGCGAAATACACTTTCCTGGTTGTGCCTATAATAATTTCTTGACTTTCGCTCATCGTCACAAGCGTAGAGACTATTATGGGAAACCCGAAATGCTCCATTCTTTTAACCAGACTCTCCTCGCCTGCGTTAACTGCCACAATAAAATTGAGTACGACAAAAATTTAACCAAACAAATGTTCCTCGAACTTCGTGGTCCAGATCAACTTGCCTATTGACAACATTATGTTGTTATGTTATAATGTTATTTGGTAGTAGTGAAGTGAGAGTTACTTCGCCGATAATAAGTCTCTCGCAAATTTTCTCTACCATTTTGAACATTAACATATTGCAGTAGTGAGACTAGAGTTACTTCATTTTTGGAATGTGAGGCCACAGGTTAGATTCCTGTCTGGGCGAAAGCTCAGTAGTTCAGTGTTAGAACGCATTGTCACTCTTATCAATTTTCTCTGCAATATTTTGAACTTTAACAGTGTGGACGCAGTAAGAATTTGAGTTACTTCGACTTAAACAGTCTCTGCACCCGAAAGGGTTACGATTGGTTTGCCCTCGGGCAAACTTGTAAGTTGCTTAAAGGGTTTTTGTTAATCTGGAAGGCAACGCCTCTATAGGGAGAGTACTTGAACTATAGAAACCCCTCTATGACGAGGTTAAATTCAGGCTTGAACTAGAGCTATATCTGGTTTACTCGGTTCGGCTTTCTCGTCCACATTATTTAAAGTTTGATAAAAAACAAGGAGGATCTATGACTAAATTTAATAGTAAACAAACAAACACTACCGTGAACTTGGCTGGTGGGGATGCCTATGTCATGACCCCAGAGTACCAGTTCGCCACCATGGTGCTGACCTCCTTTGTTAAGGATCAATATTACCGCTCAGAATCTGAGGGGCTTGAAAAAGTAAAAGAACTTCTTGATCAAATTAGCCCAACATTTGCCGCTAAAACAGCTGTCTATGCTCGCCAAGAATTCGGGATGAGATCAATCTCCCATGTCGTAGCGGCTGAGATCGCTAAGAAAGTTAAGGGTGAGAAGTGGACTAAAAATTTCTATAATAAAGTTGTCCACCGCGTTGACGATATTACAGAAATTCTCAGTTACTATATATCAAACTATAGCAAACCAGTACCAAACTCACTCAAAAGAGGATTGGGGATGGCTTTTGGGAAGTTTGATGAGTATCAGCTTGCTAAGTACCGTGGGGAGGGGAACGAGATCTCCCTAGTTGATGCTGTTAATCTTCTTCACCCAACTCCTACCGAGAAAAATAAAGTTGCTCTTAAGAAATTAATAGAAGATAAACTTAAGTCCGTTGATACCTGGGAGGCAAAACTTAGTGCCACTGGTTCTGCTGAAGACAAAGATGAAGCCAAGAAAGAAGCCTGGACAGAACTAATAGAATCTAAAAAGATTGGATACTTTGCCTTACTTAGAAACCTTCGCAACATTATGTTGCAGGCTCCAGAGTTGTTGGATAAAGCGGGGGAGATATTGCTAGACAAAGATCTACAAAAGAAATCCCTAGTCCTACCATTCAGATTCCAAACAGCCATTGAGCAGTTTAAGGAAGAATCTGGTAAAGATGCCCGCAAGATTATCTCAATACTCTCCAAGGCGGCTGAAATGTCTCTAGATAATGTGCCTGTGTTTGATGGTGATACTCTGGTAATTGTGGATAAATCTGGATCTATGGAGGGTCGTCCAGCCCAGATTGCCTCACTTTTTGCTAGTATTTTAGTTAAGAAAAACAATGCCGATGTAATTGTTTTCTCTGACAACGCAAAATATGTTTCTATTAACACCCAAGATTCACTCACTAGCATCGCAGAGAGCTTTGATTTTGAATCTGGTGGAACAAACTTTGCTGCACCATTCCTTAAAGCTAACCAACCATATGATCGCATTATAATTCTCTCTGATATGCAGGGATGGGCGGGGGATAATATGTGGGGGAATGATCCAAAGAAAGCATTTGCTGACTACAAAAAGAGAACTGGTGCCAACCCTCGGATCTACTCATTTGATCTCCAGGGATATGGAACTCTAGAATTCCCACAACAGAATGTATATGCAATGGCTGGATTCTCAGATAAAGTATTTGATGTAATGAAATTACTAGAGCAAGATAGAAACGCTCTTATCAATACCATTGAGGCCGTTCAGTTATGAAACCAATGAAGCGTATAACTGTTTATATCCCAGAGGATGAGTATCTAGCTCTTAGACATAAACTTCTTAATCTTGGGAAGACATTTTCTGGCTGGATACGGGAGATGATACTTGAGTTTCTTCGGGGATAGAGTAAAATTCTTTCTTCCATCCAGTCTCTTTAACCCACGCTCGACACTCTTCTCTAGATTGTTGGTAACTCCCACTCTGGAATTTAGATGCTGGATAACGAGCTAAGTTGTAGGCCATTTTTTCTTTTACCTCGGCGTCTACATCAACCCCTAAGATATTTGCGAGGGTTAAGGCAAAAATAAACACATCTGCCACCTCCTGGGCTATATCTTTGTTGTCCCCGTTTGGGTGTGCTTCTACAAGTTCGTCAACCTCTCCCCTCAATAGGTCTACAACCGAGTGAAAAGTGTTATTTTCTAACATGGTCGGACGATCCAATAACCAATCGCCCACCATCTGCTGGAGTTCTTTCATGGCTTACCTCACGCTTGCTGTTATTCGTGTTTGTTGCCGTATATCACGACAGGTTCTTTGGGTTTCTCAATATCAATTTTTCCCTGACGGATACGGCGGGCTTGCCATATCTGCCACCAAAGACTAGATTCTTCAATTTCCTTATTTGGCGGTAGCAATCTCTCCATTAGACCTCTCTGAAACTAGTCTTTGTAGACCTTCAGATACAGTCCAATATGTTTCTATTTTCTTTTGATTAGGCCAGAGTAGGATCGATTGTGGACCAATCTCAGCATCATCTAGTCTCGCATACCCCTGCTTACGCAACCAACCATCAGACTTTTTATATGCCCCTACTGCGATGTAGGTCACATTTTCCTGATCACCACCGAACCTTTTAACTGGCTGGGTAATCACGGCTTTACGATGGTTGTGGGCGGTTATGGCGATATCAGATCCCTCACCCGAATCTCTATAGATGCGGAGTGCGGCGTGTGCTTTATTATAGATAGAGAAGCCGTTATGTCTATGGGCTCCTGAGATCTTATAAACCTGATCTCCAACCCAAAGTGACACATAGGACACTCCCTCTAAATAGTGAGATTTTACTGTGCTGGTAAATTCGTCATACATGGTTTCACCCATTGATGCAGACCAGCCATCGTGATCTCCCTTCCAGCAGGCGATTAACTTCTCTTGTTCTCCCAACATGCGGAGTGCGGCACGGGCAAACTTATTTTGTTCTACATAAGCCCCGAGCTGTCCATCTTGCCCATCTTTCCCCCAAAAGAATGAATCAGTGAGATCTCCAAGAGCCATTGCATAAGCCCCAGGAGTTCCAGCAACAAATTCTATTTCTTCCATGAACCTCTTATAGTCAACATCTTCTCCCCCCGCATGGACATCTCCAAATGGGACGAGAAGGATGGGATATTTTGTGTGGACCTTAAACTCTACATGTTCGGGAATCCCCCGAGCTTGTTCTCGCTCAGCTTGTCTACGGACAAAAAGATCCCCCAGTTCGCGGAACGATCTATCGTCCGATGCGATGGGGGTTATGTGTTCAACGGTATCATGTGGCAGGTTTTTCATTGTTATATCCTCTCTTGATTTATATTCTCCATCAGGGTAGTAGAGTCCAGTCATATTTTACCTCGCTGTGTTAGGTTATTATGGGTTTCTTTCGATATTCTCCTTCCAAAAAGCCCCGACTGACTAGATACTACTCGAGGAAAACCTCGCATAGCCTTGTCTGAGGGGCTTTATTTTATATATATATCTCATATAGTGCTTAAAATCTGGTTAAACCAGAGATTAGCGATTTATTTTCAGTTTCTTTACCATATGCGTGGAGGGCTTTGTCAATAAATGACAATCCAGCAATTGCAGCTACTACTTGCACAAACATCCAATTGATGTCCACACTAGCAGTCATCGCCACAAAGTCTACATGTAGCCCCATAAGAATAACTGGGATCACAGCCATGAGTTCAATGCGGAGAAACTGTTTAAAACCTTCTATCACAGATTTAATGAAAGCTTGTTTATCCATAGGCTCCTTTCCAAAACTTGTAACCTATAATTATTATACTACTTTGGCTTAGTAGCACAAGTCCCCCCGAACCTATTCTGCCTAATTTCAATTGGATCATCTGGTTGCTTAAATACTGCCTTCTTACCGTGTTTCCCCCAGCGAAAGCGGGAGGGGAACAGGTTATAAATAATACTAGCCCTGAGCTGTTCTTTAGTATAGGTTAGGTGGAGGAGATAGTGGCAGTCCCGACAGATGGTTATTAGATTGCTGACACTATTGTTCTTTCGATCTCCGTCTAGGTGGTGAGCATCTAGTCTTTTTTTGCCCCCACAACATTGACAGCGATTTAAATCCCTGAGTAGGACGATCCTTTTATTGTGGTAGAAAGTGCGGCTTTGGTGTTTATTCGGTAGTTTACACGATTCACAAACAAATGTGTAAAAGTTTGGTCTTTTTCTTCGCCGCCCACACTTCTTACACTTAACAAAGTATTGACGCATAGGTACAAAATTATTATACCATTACTGCAAGCAATTGTACATATGAGACTGCTAAATTATTTTACAGTTTTCACACACATTTTCTTAGATCGTGGGGGTTTTGCTAATCACCAAAGCAATTATCGCCATAAATACGGCTGAGATAATAAGGGTAACGAGTCCATACACAACCCGCATTACGGGAGCGAACTCCGCCTTAGTAACATAGGTTTCCCGCACTTCGTCGCGGAATTCCTGAATTGCTTGGTAGATATCTCTGAGGGAAACTTTAGCGTTATCGTTTGTCATATTCATAGCCCTTTGTGAGTTCTCTCCTGAATGTTAATATTTTAGTACGGAATAGCCCACATTTTTCACAGGCTATGGCGACTACTGCCTCAACCACCTCATCAGTTTTACTGAAGGTATCGAAGCCCAATGCTATATATTTATGATCACAATCTTTCTTATATTCTACTTGTGTTGTTTGTCCCATAGTATCTCCTATTTTACCAAATAATCTGACAATTTGCTCCTGTATTTAGATCGTTATCTTGTGAGCTTGAGTATGTTCCGTAGTTTGAAACCGTGCCAGTCAGCGAGGTTGCGTAGTAGATAGCAATTCTTCCTCCCCCACCATATCCACCTTTACCACCAAAGTTCTCTGGTGGAGTTCCCCCGCCCAATCCACGGTTCCCACCATTAAAGTTGGTTTTGCTTTCTCCCATTGAAATAATCTGCCCACAAATTAATAACGATCCCCCAGCTCCACCACCTCCCCCACCCATACCAGATGTCCCAACATTGTTAGATCCTCCAGTTCCATATCCGCCGTATCCGTTAATTCCCCCAGTCACAGTTAAAACTCTAGAGAAGATGGCAACTATACCTCCCCCATCTCCACCTGTTCCAGATCCATTACCGTCTTCGTCTCCACCCCCAGCCCCCCCAGCTCCGCCGAATGTCATAAGAGTTAATCCAGAGTCGCCCGAGGTGGATCCAGGAACTCCTCCCAGGTGGCCATTTTGAGCTTCTCCCGCAGTGCCAGCTGTTCCATTACTCCCTCCAGCACCACCCCCAGCATCTCCACCACCTTGTCCTCCGCCACCCGCATTTCCATTAGCCGTATATTGTTGAGCGTTAGATCCCCCAGTCCCCTCTCCACACCACCCCTGGGTATTTCTACCAACACTTGAGCCCCCATTGAACCCAGGGGCAAGATATGATGGGGCGGCCGCCGAGAGAGTGCCAGTGATAGTTGTTAATCCGTTACAGACAAAGAAGAATAACCCACCCACATTTCCATCCCAAGAAGGGACAGTCCAGGTACCAGACTCAACCGTTACACTAGAATATTGTGGGATTTTAATTACCTGGGCTTGCGACGCCCCCGAATCTGTATAGGTATATTGAAGGGGGGTTTGTAGGGTAAGTGAGGTAGTTCCCCCGCCAGAGGAAATCCTATTGATCTCCCACTGTCCCGCTCCAGTACCACGAGATTGATGAATACAAATTACATTACCATTCGCAAGAGTAGTACTAGATACGGTCAAAGTTGAGTTCGTTGCGGTTCCAGAACAAGATAGGTTAGGTAAAGATGGAATTGTTGTTGAAGAGTAAACACCATCTTCCCCAGTACCGAATGGTCTGGCGGGGAGAACTCTAGTTATCTTTTGCCAGCTATTTAGTGCCATTTATCTCCTAGTTAGTACTGCATTTAATCTGGATTGTGAGATCAGCCCCAGCGATTGTTGAACCGATTTGGTCAACATCAACAGTGATTACATCCCCCTCAACGAGAGAGGTTGTGTCAAAAGCAGTTTGGGATCCGCTTTGAGATGAGGCAACAATATTTACCCTATTAGCCTGGTTAGATGCCCAAATACTTGTGCCGTTTTTATTAATATCAACAATCAGGTTGGCTCCAGTGGGGGCGGTTTTAGCATAAGCATAGACCTTTTCTACGGTCATCCCTGCGGGGACGATGAGAGCTGCGGTTTGATTGGTTCCAGCCACCATAGTTCCAGCAATCGTGAATACAAATGTGGGGCGGATTGCGTCCGAGACATTACTAAAATTAGTATTTACCTTAGCAGATTCCATTTTAGTATTTGGTGCAAAAGTATTAAGTGTTATAGCCATAAAGCTCCTTTGATTAACCTATAGTATTTTAACATATTATCCAGCTGTGGGCGTAGTTGGTGTATTCCATGTCTGGGAATCCTCTAGATTTCTTTGAATATCCTCAACACGCTTAGCAATGATTGGAAGTCTTGAAGAAGCTTCAATAATCATTTTCCCAGGAGAGTAATCTATTGACTGAATCTGGATAACACTAGCAGCTGCATATGAAAGGGTTTGATCCCAAACATCTACATCCCATTCGGCAATATCCCATCTGGAAAGAGTCTTGGTTCCTTGTTTAATATTTCTAATACGCATAGATTGACCTGGGCGGATAGACTCAATGTCATATCCGATATTGGGACGATTTTGGTTGCTATCTAGGATGGTGAGAGTAGTGCGGATCTCAGGATTGAGTTTTTGATCTATTACTCTATTGGCCATAAGGTCAGCAGTTGCCGTCTGGGTAACTCTTTGGTCAACCAATTTAGTTGCGTGAATACCGTAGGTTGCGATAGAGGCAGTGTTTTTATACACACGATACATGGGGACGCCCGCCGACTCTTGCCCCACAAAATAAACTGTGTTAATAATATCTTCTCCTCTACGCCAGGTTTCCATGTTAGAAACATGACGACCAATTAAAAAGTCATGATCTGGAGTTACTAGGTTAGAAAGATGGAGGTGGGCAATATTATCAGCATCAATTCTCCAGTACCAATTTTCGGGGGTTAGATCAATAGCTTTATCTAATGCCTCTCTGATAGTATAGGTCTGGAAAGTATAGGATACCGTAGTACCAGTGGTATCCACTGAGCTGGCAGTATAGTTAATTTTAGGGCGATCAGCACGATAATAATTAATAATATTCTTAAACATATCTGATGGATCTGTAGAGTTCATTGTAATCGTGGTTGCTCCAGCTCCGTTGCGTAGCATGATCCAAGACATCTCGGAAATATCGTGGAGTAGGGTTATCTCAACATACTCTTTATTCCCCTCAATAACTGGACGATAACCAGAGATAAACCCATTATAGATAAGAGTCCCATTACGAGCCTCCCTATCAAAACACCACACTTCCACATGGTTATAGAGCTTAACATCTTCATCCTCTCCAAAGTCATCAAAGGTTCTAGAAAGACGGATTGTCATGTCTCCTGGTCCACTATTGATTGTGGAGCGGAAGTGGGGTTCAGAGGTGACTTCATTAGACCAAGATTTTATAAATTGGTTATTTTGGTCATAGACCCTATATTGATAATATTTGCGAAGTGATTGGGCATAGATACTAGCAGTAACACTGTTTCCCTCTTGTCCTAGCCAGAATAATTCAGCCTTAGTAGAGTTGTTGTTGGTAATGTTCTGGACAAGAATATCAGACTTAGAAGAGTTACTATTGGTAATGTTGGTGACTAAAATGTTGGCTTTAACAGAGCTATCTTTGGCAATACTAGCCAGAGTCACATCTACCTCATTGGTATAGGAGCCATAGAGAGATGATGATATTGATCCAGTAAGGGAGGTTCCGTAATAGATGGCAATTCTTCCTTTACCTCCGTTTCCTCCCGCTCCAGAGTATCCTGTTTCTCCAACTCCTCCAGTACCATTTACAACACCAATTTTATCTGTGCCAATTGTGGCTTGGTTGGCGAGAATAAGGACTGAGCCACCAGCACCACCCCCCGATCCTGCCCGACCAATTGCTCCGCTACTACCATTGCTTCCGTCAGAGGTGATTAAACCAGATCCACTTTGGGTAAAAATGCGAGAGTAGATGATAATAATGCCTCCACCCTTTCCACCCTGTGAGTTATAACCATCCCACTCTCCACCCTGCCCACCAGCACCACCAAGTACAATGGAGCTTAGGTCAGACGAGCCCGCCGTCGCACCTGCGGTGCCTCCCGTAGCAGAATTATAGTTTTGACCATTCGCCCCAGCTTCACCATTACCACCCCCAGCTCCGCCTCCACGAGAGGTGGAGTTAATAGTATTTCCTCCTCCTCCACCGTTCCCGTTAGCCGAGAGAGATGTTGTTGGCGACCCCCCAGTTCCTTCCCCCTGTTTCCCTGATTGATATTGTCCTGGTGCAGATGGAGTAATAAACCCATATATATCAGCACTTATTGTTCCAGAGAATGTCGTTGTGTCTTGGGCGGCGAAGATTAATACTCCGCCAGTGTTTTCATCCCACCAATCTCCTGGATCCCATGTCCCAGATTGAGTGACACTAGTATAACGGTAAATCTTAACTGCTTGAGCCTGAGATGCACCAGAATCAGTGTAGGTATATTGGAGGGCATTAGTAAGTGTAAGAGAGGTGGTTCCCCCGCCAGAGGAAACTCTGTTGATTTCCCACTGCCCTACGCCAGTTCCCCTCATTTGCATGAGGATTAAGACATCTCCATTAGAGTAGACTGCCCCCTCGGTGGTTAGGGATGTTGACCCAGAAGAACCAGAGATCCCAGTAAAAACCATTGATGGGGCTGTGGCAGAGGAGTATGCTCCGTCGGCACCATCACCAAAGGGTTGTCCTGGTAAAACTCTAGTTAGTTTCTGCCAACTATTTAATGCCATTAATTATTCTCCTTATAGGTATCTTGGTTGGTAGCTAAAGTTAAGAGATCCCCCTTGAGCAGTTCCAGAGAATGTAACAATAAAACTTGTTGTGATTGGTTCCCAGCGAGCAAAAACTCCTTCAATATCTACCTCATTCAATCCCTCTAAAATGGAATAGTCGGCATAGTTAAAGCTTACTGATGAGTTATAGGCGAGAGTATTGGTAGATGTCCCAGACCAGGTGAGGATCTCGGCAGTTGGTGTATATTCGATTGAAATTCCAGATGTTGTAGTATAGCCAGAGGTTCCTGGAGAGTAATAAACAATTGTTGGTTCAGCATATACCGATCCAGAGATTGTGGTGTTGACAGAGACAGAGGATGAGCCAGAGGTTACGGTTATGGTCACAGTTTGTTGTGGACCGTAGAAGAATGGATCTGGCATGATCATTTCAATTTCAAAAGGAACATAGTCCTGAGCATAGTGTGGATCCATAATGCCGACAGAAGATACTAGGGCAGTTCCAGTTCTACCAGACTCAATAGTCAGTACCCCCTCTTCTTTGCGGGTAATATTAGAGTGAATAGCATCTACTCTACTTTGGAGGTCTGTTGCAGAGTCAGCAATAATGTGACCCTTAAGTGTTACTTTACGAGCTCCAAATTCGCTACCCATGATTTTTGTTCCTGGGCGACGAGTTATTTGTTCCATCTCTACTGAGCGGGCAGGAATTGAACGATAGATAATTTCCTCTGTAATGTAGTTTTCGTCCTGGAGCGAAAACCCGTCGAAGGTTGGTAATGCCATAATTCTCCTTAATAAGCTACTCCATAACGAGCTAATTCATTTTGTCTTCCAAGCATTCTACCGATCTTTTCTGCAAGCTCTTGGGTTCTAGCCTCAGAGTCAAGCACCACACCACCATTAAAGTTGATTACAATTCCTCCGCCCATCCCGCCCGAATCAGCCCCAGATCTAGGAACAACTCTTTCTCCCCCGTGGGCGATAACTGGGATTGGAGCACCAATTGGACCTGGGATGATTCCTCCATGTTCGAATTTAAGATCTCCGAGTCCCATTTTTCCTGCGATAGTGGAGGCGATCCCGCCAAGTCCTCTAAGGGCAGACTTTATCCCCTCAACAAAGTTGCTCACCAGGCTTCCACCATGACCACTTGCTTTACTTGCCTCACTCCCAAGAGTAGAATCAACACTTTTCATCATTGCTGACACCGTACTATCAAGAGATGGTCTGTTAGATTCAATCCCACCCTTAAATGAAGACATCATAGAGCTAGATTGGATTTCAGCCATTGGTGGCATCGCAGATAAGTTTGTAAATAGTGAGTCATACATCCCCTTGGAAGAAGTTTCCGCGGCGGTTTGGGCTGATGTAAATCCAGTGGCCACAGAAGAGGACATGAGTGGCATATTTGTGTTGGCAGATGTAACCATGGAAGTCATGCCAGTATTGAACCCACTAGACATTTTTGTTGAATTTTCAGAGGCGTTGATACCGACACCATTAAATGATGCGTTCACCCCATCTTTCCAGGTATTAGTAGTAATAGCGTTGCCAGCAAGGGTGGTTGCGATGTTATCAGAAGCAGTTTTATATTTAGTTTCCAACTCGGTAAGTTTGCCATTGATAATGTCAATATTTGCTTTGTGTTGCACAAACGCCGCATCATCCCCAGTCGCCGCTGCCCAGAATGCCCCGATCTCTTCCCCAAGAGCTCTGATGCTTAATACCATTGCACTAAGCCAAAGAACTGATTGCTCAAACTGGAACATGGCTAGTGTCAACCACTTGCTAAGAATTTGAGTAGAGGTGGTAGCTTTATCAAAGGCCGAGAACGCCCCACCCAAACCCTCTAGGGCAGACTTAACCCCTTCCCAGGCTGTTTTTAAATTATTGAGGGCAGTATGCTGTTTTTCAGTTTCAGTTCTTACATCTGAGATGTTTTTACCCAGATCTGATTGTTTAACCATCGCAGATCCAATAAACTTACTCATGTCTTTATAGGAAGCATTAGCGGTATGGAGCTGTCCGTTAAGATCAATGTAGGCTGGAACTAACTTTTCATCAGTAAGTCCAGTTTCTTCCTTGAGTTTATCAAATAGTACCCCCACAGCATAACCAAGAACTGAGAATGCCGCACCGACTAAGAGGGCTGGTCCGAGGATTCCTTTAATAGCACCAGCAAATGTTCCGATTAGAAATGTTGCAAAGGCAGACACAAGTGGTAAGCTCTGACCAAATTTCTTTCCCCATGTGTCAATAGCCTCTCCATTCTCTTTTAGCCAGTTATTAACATTAGATAAAAATGTAGTTAATTTTTGAAACACAGACCCCTCAATGACTTTAAAGTTTTCATCAAGACCAAGGAAAGCTAGTCCTGCTAGTTTGATGCGATCTTTAAAGGCTTCGAGTTGTCCGCTAAATGTTTGGATTAATCTTTGGTTCGCCCCACCATATGCTTCATTAAGAGCTTTAGTAATAGCATCTGCGGCGATTGAACCAGGGATGTTTAGATCTCCAATTTCTTGGAGTTGTGCCATTACTCCTTCGACCGTCAGAGTGGTTGTTTTTGTAGCCTGCCCAGCCTTAGCTTGGGCGGCGGTGTATTCAGCGATGGTTGAGTTTGCCTTTGCCTGGGCTTTTTGAGCAGACTCTAGAGCAACTTTATGGCGTAATACTCCTTCCTCAGTTTTTTTGCTTGATTTTTCGTAGTTATCTAGGCTGAGTTGGGCTATTTTAACCTTATCTCCCAATATTTTAATATTATCTGAGGCAGTCTCATATGATTTTGTGAGGGTTTTATTCGCTCCACCAGTAGCTCCAGCTGTTTGGATATATTTGCGGAGGGGATTGTCAGCATTATTAACAATACTCTCAGCTAACACCCGCAAAACTGGGATGTTGGCATTTGAAAATTGTCTATTCATTTCTTCAGACGAAGCTTTAGCTTTTGAGTTTGTCTGGATCCAGGCTCTTACCACCCCCTCTAACTCTGAATATCCACCCCCAGTAGCGGCTACAGCGTCCATCATGGCTTTCATTGCTACAGTGGAGCGATCTACATCCTTGGTATTACCAACCATTCTCTTCCCAAGTTCAGTTACTTGTTCTAGTCCAAAAACAGAGTCAACCGCCATTTCACGAATGGCTTGAGCAAACTTAGTAACATCTGCGGTACTACCAGTCAAAAATTCCGTGGCAACAGAAAACTTTTCAAACTCGGAAGCAGTAGAAATCAGATCTTTGACTATATTCATTAAATAGCCACCGACAAGGAGCGATGCCCACTTCCCCTTGTCAACCATCTCCCCAAACCAACTAGTTATCTTTCCGACTGCCGTTCCCCACGCACTAGTCAATGATCCAGTAGCACTTGAAGTAGCTGAGGTCATCCCCTTAAAAGCATTATTAACCGCCCCCGCTGCCGCCTGTAATGGGGCTGAGGCTTGATCAATAAACTTTAGGATCAGAGCAATTTGTCTGTCCATTATCCTCTCCTAACCACGGGTCTGCGGGCAGACGGCGCGATACTAGCTATAGAAGAATTTCGATTCCTTGATTTATCGTTTTCTTGTTTACTTTTTTGGTTCTCCTGATTCATTACCAGGAGTAATTCTTCTATGAACCATAGAGGCTGGGCTTCATAGGTATACAAATCCCATTTAAATGTTTTGCACATTACATATCTCTGATATGTCTCGGAGCTTCCTGCCCGACCATAAATGATCGGCACTACCTCCTTTAGGATTTTTTTCTTGCATCCTCAGAAAGGCTGGCGTTTCCAGTTACTTCGTTGACTTTCTCATATAAGAGATTGCCATCTTTTATTGGAAGAGAATCCAACCATTCTTTAGTAAATGAGATTGTCTCATCTCCCTTAGTAATAGATTGGATAATAATTCCAGCCGCTTTTTCTTGCATGTCCAAAAAGGTGTTCAACTTAACATCACTCATTTTCCCCTCGGCGGGGTTGAATGAGGCATCGCCGAACATAACTCTTTGGAGCTCCCGAGACTGACCGATGGTAAGCCATTTCTGGATTTTAACCACATAGCCAGTCTCAGGCAACGCCAATTCAATGCTTGGTATATTAGGATTCATTTGTTCCTCCTTAATTAATTAATTAATAATTTTATGCGTACACAGTGCCTTTGTCGTTTTGAAGTCTGACATCAATGAGGCGAACCCCAGAGTCAATTACATCTTCTGCAACAAATTCTGCGCTGATGACAAAGAAGTCATCAAGGCCAGTAGAGATTTCTCCCTCTGACAAACGGAAGCGAGGAATACGGACACGCAATTCTTCATTGGCGTTTCCAGTAAACTTCAATTCCATTGAACGCTTGTTTAGGTTGTAGTAGGCATTCTTGTCTGTTTCTGAATCGAAGAACACGGTGTATGACCCACTTACGCGGATACCCTTTGTTCTGATTGTTGAAACATCTGCACTTCCCGAGCGATGGATCACTTCAATATTGTTTGAAATAGTGAGTGAAAGGTCGTTAATAGGTGTAGCAGAAGCGGCAGCTGCTGTTGTCAATGTGGAACCAAATCTAACTCCAAGATCCTTGAAGCTAAAGATAGAACCAGAGGTTGTAGTTACAGTTTGTGTCGCCCCGACAGTTGGGAATGCGGACATGAGAGAGGCTGTTAAAGTTGCCAGCCCATCAGATACTTCCATATTCAATTCATCGATTGAGGCAAAGGTGTATTGTTCTACATCAGTGTCTCTACCCATGATAACTGTACCAGTCTTTGGAGTGTTTCCAGATGCGGTCACATAGAATGTGTGACTATTTGGTGTCCCAGTTTCAAGCATCTCGTTGCCGAGTGCCATCTTCCAAAGATAACCAGAATTTACTACATCAAGGTTAATTGCAACATCTCCTTCTCCCCACTTTTTACCAACAACTGAATCTTTATCCATCAAGCGAGAGGTCTTTGATGCAATATCTTCAATTGGTTCGTGATGGGCACGAAGCGACATGTCTGTATAAGGCAAGAAAACACTTGCTGATGCAGCACTACCAGGGCTGGATTCTAATCCAAGACCAAAATATCCAAGTCTTCCAATAGTTATGCTCATATTTTCACCTCCTTTCGAGGTTATAAAGAATTAACAATTTCGTAAGCATCAATATCTACTTCTAAAATTCTGCTATCCAATTCTCGATCTATATAAGAAGCTCTCCACCCAATCGGACGAACATATTTCACCGTACCAGACAGGGTTGTGTTTCTGTCTAGGTGAGCTTGTAGCTCATCTATGACATTAGCTGATATATCTTCAGCACTTTCTGGACCCTGCCCCATTTTAGAGCGTTCTTGGTATATTCTAATACGAAAACCCTCTTTTCTCAAGTTATGGGCCGTTGACTGGAAAATAGCATCCCCCTCCCTGAGAGTGAGAGTGGCAAATGGATATTTACCGTCTGGATTACTAGTTTCCCAATCAAAGGCGGCCTTAATAGATTGCATATCATTAAGGGCGGTAAGTAGTTTTGTACGAACAGTATTTACACTCATAAGATAATCCTATCCAACATTCGTTGTACTGAAGATAAGTAGTTTGATTGTATTTGGTCAGCGGTGCGACGGACAAAACCACTAGCTTGGCGAACCGCCTTACCAGAGGTTTGTAAATACCTAGAGAATACAATGGCTTGGCGTAGATCTAGTCCAAAGCGAGCCATAATGTCTTCCACATTTGGCATTGTAGTGGTTGGCCCCCCGCCCTGTTCTACATAGTCAATATAGTGAGATGGTGGGAATTCGGAGCTTGGGCCAGATTCTCCCGCCCCAATCCAGCGTTCTCCCCGATTAGAGTAGATAACATCCATACTATCTGCGAGGTATCCCTGGGTTCTTGGTGCATTGGCAGACAACATCATTCTGGCTTCTTGGGCGAGCCCATCAAGCATATTTTCAGAGTCCATCCCTAGGCGACTGCTCATGTGGAGCAGGTCTTTTACAACCTGTTCAGCCCCATCGATAGTGACAATATATTGTCCAGGCATTAGTCTTCCTCCATAGAAATAAGCGACCATTCAATATGAGGAGATAGATCTGGGAGTTGCCAATCTTGGATTCCCTTTACTCTAAATGTTTTTCCCGTACCAGAGACTGTTAGGTGATCACCAGAAAGTACCCCAGACTCTGTGGTAAACCCAGTGTATGTTTGCCCGAATACTCCATTTGCCATGGCGGTATCTTCAGCGGAGGCTGGTTGGAGTTGGCATTTTACACATTGGAGTGCTAAATTTGGCTGATAAGATTCTTTGTTGGGGTTATCGGAATCTCTCGTCAGTCTTTTGACTGATACTATAGTGTCTATGATTAAGGACATATTAAACCCACCGTTGGGTCAATCTGTATCCCTGGAGAAGATCCTCAGCATCAAGAATAAAGTCGGACTTTCCGCCCCTTCTCTCCTGCCATCTCTTACTCACCTTCCCCTGGGTAATTGCCGCTAGTGCCTCCTTATTTGTATGTCTCATGAGTACATCTGCTACATAATTAACTGTGGCGAGGCGAATATCGGCGGGGACAGTAGTATATCCAGCAACATAACTCATCTTGGTAAAGAATTTTCCAGCTCTTAAATCGTTGAAGCTAGTGATAACACTACTACCAGTGATAGATAGTTCGTATCCTGGATATAATACCGACCTGCTGTGAGTGGGGATATTATATTTTGGTGAACCACTAGAGTCAGTTAGGGTGAGAGTAATACTGGAAGTTCCCTTGATTAGGGAAATGCTTGAAATAGAATTAAGGGGAGATTTTCTTGGGAAGATTATAAGATCTCCATCAGAATTAACTGTTCCATCCTGGATTTCGTCAACAATCGCCTCATTCATTATCCCTGATGCAGTTGTATATCCCATGAAACCATTAGCTTGATTTTCAGCCGCAGCAATCCAGTCATTCACCTGAGTATTGAACGACGAATCAATCGTCATTAACAAAAAGTTCTCCAGATCGGTCTTATCACAGTATCCGAGTGGAGTAGCAGTTCCTGGCATGTATTGTTCTCCTTAATTACCAAGCATTATTATTTCTTTGCCCTTACCCCCGTCAAAGAAATGAACGGGGGTAAGAAACAATGCCTAGTCTTTAAGCACCAGTATTGAATTTCAACTGGTATGGTTCTCCGATAAGCTTGAGGGCCAAACCTTCGAGAATAAAGCTGACATAGGAGAAAGTGCTTGATGGAACATCAACACGACTCATTGGGATGAGTTGATCCACTTCAATCCATGTTTCGCCTGCTGGAGACTTCTCGGTAAGGAGAAGACCACCATATCCTACAAAGCGTGACACCTTAGTTTCGATAAGAGATCCTGTTACTGGGTTGACAATCTTTTCGAGTGCCAATCCACCGATTACTCCACCCTGCTGACCTTGAGCAATCATAACTCTTTGAATAGAGCCTGATTTTTCGAGATCGTCTGCAAGAGCTTGTAATTGACGGGCTGAGGCTACAAGTACTGTTGGGTTAGCACCTACACCGTAAAGTGTCTGGCACCATGATCCAACGCCTGAAGCTGTGACAAATGTTACAGAACCTGAATTTGTTGTGATTAATTTGTTTAAACCACTGAATTCGTTAGTTCTTGCGGCTGCGTCACCAGCAATAAGCATTTCCTCTTCACCGAGCATAACTTCGTACATCTTGATTTGTTCGCGAGACTTTTGCATATCTGGCTGACCATCACGACCCTTAGACGATGCAAGTGCCAAGCCACCAACTTCGAGCTTGCGGCCCAAAAGTTTGTAAGCAGCTGTGGTGATACTGTATGTCTGAGTAGTTTCGCTAGGAGCGCCTGCGTCTGCAAAGGCTATCGTAGTAGCAGTACCAAGTCCAACATTAGCTGCTGGGTGCATGCCAGAGTGAACATTAGATGTCATTTGTTTCCACGATGCTGCTTGACCGAATCCTTGGACGCGGGGAAAGCGATTGCGAAGTGGAGTGTCAATTGGCACTAAATATCTTATCTCTTCGTCAAGGTTCTCAGGAGCGAACACTGAGCGTGTTGCTGGGGAGAAAGTATAACTAGCATTAGTTTCTGCTGCCTTAGCGATTAAATCTTTAATATCGTTAAGTGTTTGATCTACTTCGTTCATAATATTTTTCACCTCCTTTAAAGGAACTATTTGTAATTAGAGTTTTCAGATTTTACATATTCTTCTTTTCTTTGATCAGGTCAATCGCTTCATTCATGAGGTCTTTGCCATAGAGATGTGGTGAGTCTGTGCGGATCTTGTCGATCTCGCTAAGTCTCTTTTCAATCTCGCTGAGTCTGTCTTCCCCTGCGACAGCATCAACTTTTGTGGTAGTCCCATCACGGGAAACAATTACTTTTGAAGGGGCTGGTTGAGCCTCTAGCTTCAAGAGCCTCTCTTTAATTTCTCCGAGAGCTTTAAGCAATCCATTGGCTCCTTCTGAAGAAGTATCTGCTTTGGTTTTTTCAGGTTCGTCAGTTTTTTCAACTGGCTTCTCCTCTACTTCAACCTTTTCTTTTACTTCCTCCTCTGGTTTATCCTCATCGGCCTCACCATCTTCTGGAGTCTCGTCTACTTTTTTGGCAGCTGCTACTTCAGCAAGAGTCTTTAATGTCTCTGCCATAGTATCAAGCTTTTTGGTTAAGTCTTCGAGTTTGGCGGAAAAATCCTTGGTTAAATCTGTCTCCACCTTTGCCTCTTCGACAATTTCTGCTTCTTCAGCAGGAACTTCTTCAGCTGGGGTTTCCTCGGCAGGTTTTTCCTCGACTTTATCCTCTACTTTCTCTTCCGCTGGAGCTTCAACAGCTTCCTCGGCGGGCTTCTCTTCGTCTTCTACTTTTTCAGCAGGAGTCTCGACAGCCTCTTCGACTTTATCCTCTACAACCTCGGCAGGAGCTTCAACTACTGGGGTTTCTTCAACCTTTTCCTCTACTATTACTTCCTCTACCTTTGGTTCTTCGGACTTATTGAGTGTTTTCTTAGTCATTTCGTTATTCACCTCCTTCCCATTTTTGTGTAATAAGTTAATAATCTCATCCAAAACTTCAGTTGGTGTCTTTTCTATAATAATGTCTGTCATATTTACACAAAAACCACAGGGGTAAGCCTGTGGTACTCCGCTATCATAATAGTGGTTTTACCAACCTATAGTTCAATATAGCATACCCTATAATACTATGTCAATAGGCAAATTATACTTCTTGGTTTTGGATTTGATATATCTGGTATAATAGTATTATGCCATATAAAAACCCAGAAAAACAAGCTGAATATCTAGAATCCTATAACAGAGAATATTATTCTAAGCACAGAAAGAAGCTCCTGGCTTACCGCAAAAAAAGAACAGATCGGGATAGAGAGATCTGGAGAGAGTGGTATAAAAGAAAACAAGATGAAATCCGTCGCCAAAAAATTGATCTTGGTGGAATATATCGTCCGTTTAACAAATATAGTTAAACTTGTTTTGCCTCGTCAATAATCACCTTTGGTGGTTCTGGAGTAGGTGTTGGGGGGACCACTGGTGGCTTTTGAGGTTCAACCTTTGGTTGAGGCATTGGCTTCCCTTGTGGGCTCATAGTTACACCGCCTTTTTCATTGATTCAAAGTATGAGTCTGACCAGTTGTGGTCAAAGTCTTTTCTCTTAATAAGGGCGTTAAGATCTTTAGCAATAGATGAGAGCTCGGCTTTTTTAGCGTCATTAGCCTTATTAAGATCCTCGTTCTTTGCAGACTTTTCCATGGCAAGCTCTACTGTAGCAGCATCTTTGAGGGCAACAAGAGCCTTCTTAAGGTGATCTGTTTTGCGAGTTGCTGTTTTACCATTACTATCTACTGGTCCGCGGGCATACATAATAAGTTGTGCTACTTCTGCGGCCATCTCGACTAGCTCTTGAGCGTAAAATACGCTAGTTCCCATTTGCTCATCTTCTGATTTTTTCATTTTGCCCTCCTCGGCAACTTTACCGTCAGCAATTTTAACTAGACTAAAAAGTGCTAGAGGATTAGCTGGGCGGTCTACTAAAGATATTTCGTTAAGTGATAACTCTTCTATTACATTCTCAATTTTAGATAAAACTCTCCCCCCAATAGAGAATCCATTATAGACTCCCTCTTTAACTTTCTTCCAAGCCATGTCATCGACAACCTTAACGACAATGTATAGGGCTTTTTTAGTCTTATCAATTGAAGCAGCGATTGTTTTCCCCACAGCAGAAAGCTGGTGCATTTCACGAATATTGGCGAACTTCATATAGTCTGGAAGAGCCTTTTCAATGGCTTCGATCTTAATGACCTCACCCTGGCTATCTATGGCTTCCGAACTAGCCCAACCCTCTACGATGTGTTCATCGTCGTCCCGTTTGGCAAACTGGACATATAAACTAAGATCTTTCATAACAACTCCTTAAAGGATACTAACAAACTCTACTATATGTAATACTATAGGTCTTGTCAAGTCTATTATTTGTTTTTGCGGAACCAAGAAAGTCTCTTCCCCTTTTCTTTGGTTTTTTCATCTGGTGGCACTTCTGTGATTTGAATTTCATTAACTGGAACTTTAGACATTTCTACTGTCATAACCCTGTCCAATATCACTCCACAAAATGAGCGGATAGTACTACTAGCCACATCCTGTCCGTGTGAGCCCTTGGCGTGAACCTGGTATTGAGTGACTAGGTTGTTAATATCACCAGAGTCAAACTCCACAGG